>NZ_CP088285.1:1500000-1687500 GCF_011516645.4 Bradyrhizobium septentrionale
AAGGCGGTTGTCCGTTCTGGGCACCCCGAAAGTCTCCCGCGTTGAGAGAATTTTTTCGCCTCCAACCAACTAAAAATGGTACCAAGCGCCGATAAGGCCAGATTATTCAAGTGCATCTTGCGACAGGCGACTAGATTAGACGGGCGATTAGATTAAAGGGACTATGAGATGGCGTGGACTTATACTGTTCAGCTCAACGACCCCGGTGGCGCTGGAGCGGCAACGGATTCGGCCCTGGTTTACGACCTGCAACAGGCGTTAAGCGTCTGGCAACAGTACGTCGGCGGCATCGGGAATCTGGTGGTCGATCTCAATATCACGACCACCGCCGTGGGGCGGGCAGATGGCGGGCCGACGTCGACTTACTACGTCGGAACAAGCAATGGCCTGGCCGTCTATGAACCTTCGAGTCAGTACGAGCTGACGACGGGACAACACATCAGCGGCACGACGAGCGACATCACCATCAATGTCGATACCGCTTATCTGCAATATCTGGATCTGACCTACGGTCTGAGTTGGAGCAGCTCGGTCCCGGACAACAAACTCAACCCCATCGACGTATTCCTGCACGAGATGATGCACGGGTTCGGAATGACGGGCTGGTACAGCCAGAGCGGCCAGCTCCCCGGCGCCTATGAATCGACCTTCGACACCTTTATCCAGAAGTCCGGATCGTTGGCCTATTTCACCGGTTCGCATGCGGAGGCCGCGTATGGCGGCCCGGTGCCGCTGACGACGGACAGCACCACGCAGAATTACTATCACTTCGGCAATCAGCAATCCGACTTCACCGCCTCGCCATCGACAGTCACCGATCCGCTCACGCTGGATCTGATGAATGGCATCGTCTTCTTCGACGACTACCAATACGCCATCTCACCGCTGGATCTCGGGGTGCTGAAGGACCTTGGATACAGCGTGCGCGGCTATGCCGACGACACCATGAACGGCACAGCCGGCGCGGATTCGCTGTACGGGACTACGTTGAACGACCTGATCTCGAGCGGCGCGGGCAATGACATCATCGTTGCGGGTGCCGGCTTCGATACCGTCGATGGCGGCGACGGCAACGACTACGTCTATGCGGGCGCCGACGCTGACGTCCTGAGCGGCGGCAACGGCAACGACGTGTTGCTCGGCGAAGACGGCGATGACGCGATCTACGGCGGCACCGGGTTCAACTATTTGTTCGGCGGCAGCGGCAACGACACGCTGGTCGGCGCGGGAGGCACGTCGGCCAGCGACGTCAACGTGATGTATGGCGGCGACGGCGCCGACTATCTGTTCGGCGGCGCCGGCACCAACTACTTCTATGGCGGCACCGGCGTCGACACGATGTATGGCGGCTCGGGCCTGAACATCTTCATCTCGTCGGGCGAGACCGACGGCAATTTGATCTATGGCGGCTCCGGCCAGAACTATGTCTACGGCTCGAACGGCGGGGACACCGTCACCGGCGGCACCGGCGTCGACGTCTTCCTGATGGGCTCGGGCGCAGACAACATCACAGGCGGCGGCGGCGTCGACTACGCCTGGGGTGGCGGCGGCAGCGATATCTTCAACCTCAACGACAAGGCGTCCGATACCGAAGTGATGGTCGTCGAGGACTTCAACGCCGGCGGGGTCAACGACTTCGTCAATTTCGCAGGCACGTCACTGCATTCGTTCGCGGACGTCCAGGCCGCCGAGTTCTACGCCGCCAACATCAACACCACCATCATCACCGACGCTGCGGGCAGCGCGGTGTGGCTGATCGGTGAAGCGCCGGGACAGCTGAGCGCGGGGATGTTCAAGTTCAGTTGAGGGTGCCGGGGCGGGATTGCGACGTGCGAACCGGCCCGACCACCACCACGATCGCGCTCGAATTCGCGGCGAATTCCGCTGCAGCCTGAAGACCTTTTCGGGCCTCCTGGTGAGTAGCGAGAGAGGCAAGATTTTCTGATCAGCATTCTGATCCGGCGTCAGAATGTTGAGATAGATCAACACATCAGACCGACGCATTCGCTCGCATAGTCGCCTATCGAGCGAATTTCGGGGCTGGGATGTCGCAGATTTCAGATACGCCTGCCGGTAACATCCTTGATCCGATGGAGCGGATCTCGGAAACCCTGTTCGGCCTGATCATGGCGCTCACCTTCATCTGCTCGCTCGGTGTCGCGACGGGGGCCAGCGTCAACGTTCAAACACTGCTGATCGGTGCGCTCGGCTGCAATCTGGCCTGGGGTATTGTCGACGGCGGCCTTTATCTGCTGGCTCGCATCAACGATCGGGGAGACAAGCTCTTGACGCTCCGCGCGATACGGCAGGCACCGAATCCCGAAACAGCGCGGCGCGTCATCGCCAACGCGCTGTCGCCGGAATTGGTGGCGCTGTTGCCGCCGGACCAGATCGATTTGATGCGGCAGAAACTGCAGCAATCGCCGGAACCGTCGGGCGGTCGAGGGCTGACGACACGCGACTGGACCGGAGCGCTGGGGATTTGCCTGCTAAGCTTCCTTTCGACCTTCCCTGTCGTGATCCCGTTCCTGTTACTTAGCGACGCCAGATTGGCGCTGCGCGTCTCCTACGCCATTGCCATTGTGATGCTTTTCGGCTGTGGTTACGTGTTCGGAGTTCGTAGCGGGCTGCGGCCTTGGGCGGCGGGTCTTGCGATGGTGGCGGTTGGCAGTGCGCTGGTAGGTGTCGCGGTGGCTCTTGGAGGGTGATCGACAGTGCGGCAGCGGGGCATTGCATCTGTTCAGCGTGCAAGCGGTGCCTCGATCGCCGCCTTGATCGGGTTCTGGCTGTCACCTATGGCCGCCGGTCTTGCGCAGACCGCCGCCCCCAGTCCGGGCGGGGCGATCGGCCTTGGCAATCGCGGCTGGTCGGCAGCCGGCGCCAACCAGGCAACGTCTTCGAACGAGTTCGAATTCAGCGCCCGCGCCGGGGCTGCGTCCGACTATATCTATCGCGGGACCACGCTGTCGGATCATGGGCCTGCGGTCGGCGCCGCCTTCGAAGCAAGATTTGGCTCGCTCTACGCCGGCACCACGGTCGCCACCGTCAAGCTGCCGACCCAACCGGCGGCCGAACTCACTTTCGCCGGCGGTATCCGCCCGACGATCGCTACGATTGATCTTGATCTTGGCGTGACCTACTTCGCCTACCCCGGTGAACGGCTTCCCGGCGAGACCAACGGCATCAATTATTGGGAGGCGGTTATCCGCGGCGATCGAAAGATCGGCGAACAGGTCCGCGTCGCCGCCGGCTACGCTTACTCGCCGAACGTCTCGAACACCGGCGCCTGGAGTCAATATGTGGCGGCCGGGGCTGGCTTCGACGTGCCGGGCCGCTTGCTGCCGAACGACCTGGCCGTATCATTCACGGCCGCTGCCGGCTACTCCTGGTTCGGCAACCAGAGCTCGCAGCTCGGCGGCTTCCCGCTACCTGCCTATCTCAATTGGCAGGCGGGTGTGACCTTCACCCATAAGGCCTTCAACCTCGACCTGCGCTACTACGACACCAATTTGTCGAAGGAAAATTGCTTCGTCTTCACGGGCGATCCAAACGCACGGCCGGGCGGCCGCGTCGATCTCGCCACCAACCCGGGCGGCCTGGTCTCGAACTGGTGCGGCGCGGCCTTCGTTGCCAAGGCCTGGTTTGCGTTCAACTAGTCCCGTCGTTTGCGGGCTACCACTTTGAGGCAGGGCCTCAGACTGCAAGACGATCCAAAGGAACCGAAACCCTCAACCTGAGCCCGCTCGGCAGCCAATCATGCTCAACCTTGCCGCCGAGCTGATCAGCAATGCTGCGCTCTGCAAGCACGCTACCAAAGCCTTTGGCTGACGGTGGGGCGACAATCACGGGCCCGCCTGTTTCCACCCATTCAAGATGGAGATCCCCGCCATGCGTCTCCCATGTGATGCTGACCGAACCAGTCGGCTCCGATAGCGCACCGTATTTGGCCGCATTCGTCGTTGTTTCATGCAGGGCGAGAGCGAGACTTGTCACGGCCATCGCACCCACGGGCACATGAGGTCCTCTCACCATGATGCGTTCGCGAGACGCGTCATCCTCGTAAGGCCGCAACACCGTTCGCACGACGTCTCCCACCGTTGTTCGCTCGCTATGCGCCTCCGTACCCATGATCCCAGGACGGATGAGATCCTTGGCCTGCATGAGAGCGTTCAGACGGCCCCGTAGCGATTGAGCCATTTCCTGCGGCGTTCGGGCTGACCGAGCACTCAGATTGATGATGCCGTGGAAGACGGCAAACATGTTCTTGACGCGGTGGTTCGCCTCCCGTGCGAGCAACCGTTGGCGCTCTTGCGCAACTACACGCTCGGTCGTCTCGCTAACGATGCAAAGAACACCGCCAATTTCACCAAATTCGTCCTGTACCGGAGAATAGGAAATGTCGAAGTAAACAGTCTCTGGGTAGCCATGGCGCTCGATGTAGAAGGGGCGGTCCTTGGCGAAGACTGTTTCGCCAGTATCGAGGACGCGTCGGAGCAGGGGCTCTAAGTCGTCCCACAGCTCGGTCCAATTCTCGCGAGCTGGTCGTCCAAGAGCCTTTGGATGCTTCTGACCTATCGTCGGCGCATAGGCGTCATTGTATAGCGCCACGAACTCCGGCCCCCAGAACAGCACGATCTGTGCTTTGGCCGGCAGCATAAGGCTGACTGCACTCTTGAGGTGCGCAGGCCACTCCATGATTGGCCCCAAGCTTGTGGCGGGCCAATCGAAGGCGCGAATGAGTGCGGCGACGTCGCTGACACCTGGTGGAAAATCACCTTCCAGTTTGCGACCGATGCCCATGGCCTTCAGGCAATCAGATTTTGCCAACGGGAACAAGCCGCGCAAAACCCGTCCGGCTTATCAGTAAGCTGCTGGAGATGCGGGTAACTCAATTGCAATGGTACAGTTGGGTGGGCTCGAACCACCGACCTCCTGTTCCACAGACAGGCGCTCTAACCAACTGAGCTACAACTGCATCCTGACGCAACGCCCCGACCCGAAAGGGGGCGGCGATTTCGGGCGGAAACTAGGTGCAACGCCGCGCTTTGGCAAGGCTTTAACGCGGGCTTTCGGCCCGCATTTCGCGCCGTTGGATAACCGATTTTCAAGCAGAAAGGCCCGGACCGCCTCGGCCCGGGCCTTTCGCTGGTCTCTTGCGGGTTAAGATCAGGCGGCCGGCTTGTAGAACTTCGAGGCGTTGGCCTTGATCGGCTCGGCGGCCTCAGCGGCGACCTTCTGGCCGAGCTCGGCCAGTTCCTTGGCCTGCGCGGTGTAGGTCTCGAACTGCTTGCGGGCTTGCGACGTCCACAGCTCGACCGCTTCGGTCGGCGACTTCACGCTGAACAGTTCCTGGGCGAAGTCGAGCGACGAGGTGGTGTTGGCCTTGAAGAACTCGATCAGCTTGGCCGAATACTCGCTGGTGCCCTTGCTCACCGACGTGAACACGGCCTCGACGGTTGAGTTGTGGGTCTCGGCGGCGTCCTTGAACTTGGCGTAGCTGTCGCGGGCCTGCAGCACGCCCTTTTCAGCGAACGCACGCATCTGCTCGGGGACCTCGAACGGGATGATCGAGGCGGAAAACGGATCGGACGGGTTGGTCATACGTGTAATCCTTCGCAACGGGTGAGAGATGTGACCATTGCGGACGCCCCGGAGCCAAAGTGGCCGGAGCGCTGAAATGGATCACGCTGCCTTCGATTCACGGGAGTGCCCTTTGTGTTGGGCCCGCCTAATAAACACCCATATCATGTCAATTTTGTGCAACGCAACGTAAGATCGTGTGCGACGCCATAATTTTTTGTGTGGCGGAATATAGGGGTACCGCGGCCGACCGAGGCTGGGTGCACCAAGGTCGGCCGCGGTCCAGCCGCCGTCAGTTCTCCGTCAGTTCTTGGGCTTGACCGCATCCATCGCGGCGCGGCTGACGGCCTGGCCCATCTCGCTGGCCTGCTCGGCAAGCGAACGCATCTGGCCCTGCACATAGTCGCTGTGCAGCCGCATCACCTCGTTGAGGTCCTTGGCCTTGAGCAGCGACTGGGCGTAGTCCAGCGACGACTGCACGTTCCTTTCCGCATAGGACAGCGCCCTCGTGGAAAGGTCCTTGGCGCCGGCCCGCATCTCCGCATTGCGCTCCTCGATCTTGCCGGCGGTGTCCCTGGCGTTGGTCACGAACTGCTCGAACGCCTTGCGCGCCTGATCAAAGCTCGCCTCGGCCATCGATCGCATGTCCGTGGGGATTTCGAATTTGGGAATCTCGAAATGGTCACGCGCGTTGTCGCTCATGGTCGTTCTCCCTCGCTTGGTGATCGGCCCGCCGGTTGGCTCCGATGGCCTGCGGCAGGTTATATCGTGGACTGCAATCGCAGGTGTGACGCGGAGCCGCCCTGGTTCCGCAATCACCCGCCGCGCAGCAGCCTCTGCCCGACAACGCCAAACGGCTGTGGATCGTTCAGCCAAGTTAACGTTATCCCGGCTTTGGCTGACGCAGGCTGGCTCCGGACATGGACCTGCCGCCCCCCAGTTGCGATACTAACCTTCTGTTAAGGCTGTCGTCCTGCGGCTGCCGGCCCCTTCGGCAAAGCTAAGGAAGAAAGCCCAACCCATGCGGTCAAATCTGGCGTGATCAGCGACGCGGAATTCCAGATCCAGGCACTCGGCGATGTGAGGCTGATGGATCATGCGACGAGCGCCCAGCCGGCATGGCTGTGGTCGGCTGACGGCGCACGGATCCTGTGGGCCAATCCGGTCGGGGCGCAGGTATTCGGTGCCGCCAATGGCGCCGAATTGGCGAAGCGCGCCTTCGGCCCGGCCGATCCGCATCGCCGCCAGGTCGCCCGCCTCGGCCGCAGCCTCGCCGCGACCGGCGCCATCAGGCTGGAGCGGCTGCCCGGGTTTGGCGCTGCGCCCGGAATGCTCGCGACCTGCGGCTGCGCTCGGCTCGAGCTATCAGACGGCAGCCACGGCATCCTGGTGTCGGCGCTCAATGCCGGCGGCCGCGGCATGCCACTCGCCGAGCGATTGCTGCGGCTGGTGCAGGGGCTCGACCGGCCGGCGGCCGCCTTCAACGGCGACGGATTGTTGATCGCAGCCAATGAGGCGGCGCGACCGCTGCCCAGCCTGCACGATCTCACCGAGGCCGGCCTCGATGCCGCGCGCGACGAGGCGCTGGCGCAGGGCCGCGCTTCGGCCAGCACAGCTATCGGCCGCGTCGTGCTGCACCGGATCGGCCGCGGCGCCGATCGCGCACTGGTCGCGCTGATCAAGCCGGCGCCGCATCTTGCCGCAAAACCGGCGGCGCCGATCGTGCCTGAGCCGGTTGCGCCGGTGACAGCAGCACCGGAAGCGCCAGCGCCCGCGGCGGCGACGCCGCAAGAGGCAGCGGCAGTGGAGCCGCCGCCAGCGCCGGCCATTGTCGAACAACCCGTTGCGCAGGACGAAGCCCCCGCGCCGGCCAGCGAAGCGCCGGCCACCATCACGCTGTTCGATGCGCTGGATCAGCAGCCCGGAGAAGCAGCCACAGCCGAGCCGATCATCAGCGTGGCTGAAACCGAGCCAGCGGATGCTGCGCCCTCTCCCGCGACAGCAGAACCGGCGCACGCAGCGACAGCGCCCGTCGAGACCGCGGCCTTCGACACCACGCCTGATGAAAGTCCCGCCGTCGAGGAGCCGCTGTCGGAAGCGCTCATCGAGATGCCCGCTGAGGCGCAGGCCGAACAGCCCGCGGATATTGCGACGTCTCCCGCGCCAGCAGCGGAGGCACACCTAGACCCAGCGCCCGTCGAGACCGTGGCTTTCGACACCACGCCTGACGCAACTCCTGCGGTCGAGGAGCCGCTGTCGGACGCGCTCATCGAAGCGCCCGCCGCAGCGCAGGTCGAACAGCCCGCGGAAGTTACTCCAACTCCCGCGCCAGCCGAACAGACGCCGGTAGAACCTGCGCCCATCGAGACCGTGGCTCTCGATACCGCGCCCGACGACACTCCCGCCGTCGAGGAGCCGCTGTCGGAAGCGCTGATCGAGATGCCCGCCACAGCGCAGGTCGAAGCACCTGCGCCTGAGCCCCCGCGCGATCTCGAGGAGACGGCAACCGCGCCGGCCGCCGCGATATCATCCCCGCCGGCCGATCACGCGCCCTCGCCCTATGCGGTCGCGGATGCGCCCCTTCCGCCATCCGACGCCGAGCCGGAGCCCGCGACGCAGGCGGCGGTGAAGCCATCCTGGCTCGACGAGCCGTTGCCGGTGCGGCGGCATCCGCTGCGCTTCATGTGGCAAATGGACCATGAGGGGCGCTTCTCGCTTGGCTCCGACGAGTTCACCCGCCTGATCGGCCTGCACACTGCCGCCGGCTTCGGCCGGCTGTGGAGCGACATCGCCGCGAGCTTTGGCCTCGATCCCGAGGGCCGCGTCATGCAGGCGTTCGCCAGCCACGACACCTGGAGCGGCATCACGCTGCACTGGCCGGTCGACGGCGGCGGCCGGCTGCCGGTCGAACTGTCCGGCCTGCCGGTGTTCGATCGCAACCGGAATTTCGCCGGCTATCGCGGCTTTGGTGTGTGTCGCGACCTCGACGGGCTTGCGCGACTCGCAGCAATGCGCCGCTATGAGTTCTTCAGCGGCGCGATCGCGCCGCAATCCTTGTCGGCTGATGTCGCGCCCGTGCCGCGCGCCGATGCGCCCGGGCCCGCTGCCCCGCCGCATGACATTCCTCCGCCGCACGCGGAGCCGCCGCCCGATACGACCGCGATAGCACCACCCGAGGAATTGACCGAGCCGACAGCAACAAAGACTTCACACCAAGCCGATCCGGATCACGCCGTGGAAACGAACGAGGAAACGCACGAAGTGCGTCACGACCCGCCACTGAACGTGGTGCAGTTCCGCCCCGCCGGCGACACAAGGCCGCCGTCGCTGACGCCGGTCGAGAACAACGCCTTTAACGAACTCGCCCGCCAATTGTCGGCGCGGCTCGAGAGCGAGGCCGGCCTCACCGCGTCGACGAACCAGAGTGCCGCCGCGGAGCCGGTTGCCGAGGAGCCCGGCCCGACCGAGCCGCTGCAGGAGGCGACGCCGCAGCAAGAGACGGTCGCGCAGCAAGCGCCGCTGGCCGACCCGCAAAAGGCCAGCTGGCTCGCCGCGGCCGAGCCGGCACCACGCGCCGACTCCCGGCGCGACCGCGCGCTGCTCGATCTGCTGCCGGTCGGCATCCTGATCTACCGGCTCGACCGCCTGCTCTATGCCAACCACGCCTTCCTCACGCGCATGGGCTATGACAGCCTGCACGCGCTGGAAGCCGCCGGCGGGCTCGACGCGCTCTATGTCGAGCCGGGCGTCTCGCAGGCGAGCAGCACCTCCGGCACCGGCACACCGGTCACGATCTCCGCTAACCAGAACGACGACAACCACGCAGACGCAGTGTCTGCGGAAGCGCGGCTGCACACCATCACCTGGGACGATGATTCCGCGCTGGCGCTGATCTTCTCGCGCACGCTCGAGGAAGATGCCGCGGTCGCCGCCGCGCTGTCCGATCCCGAGCCTGCGGCCGCGATCGCGGAGCCGGTGTTTGCACCACCTGAGCCACAGGCCGGCCACGCCGATGCCGAGGAGCTCGGCGCAATCCTCGACACCGCGGCCGAGGGCATCATCATGTTCGATGCCGAGGGCAACATCCATTCCTGCAACCGCAGCTCGGAAGCGCTGTTCGGCTATGACGGCGACGAGTTCGTCACGCACAACCTCGCCGACCTGTTCGCGCCGGAGAGCCAGCGCGGCATCCTCGACTATCTCGCCAGCGTGAAATCCGCCGGCGTCGCCAGCCTGCTCGACCACGGCCGCGAGACGCTCGGCCGCGTCCGCCAGGGCGGCATCATCCCGCTGTCGGTGACGATGGGCCGCACCCGCGCCGACGGGCCGAACTTCTTCGCCGTGTTCCGCGATCTGTCGCAGGCGAAGCGAAGCGAGGTCGAACTGCGCGAGGCGCGGCGGCTCGCCGAGCGCGCGGGCAACGCCAAGACCGACATGCTGGCGCGGATCAGCCATGAGCTCCGCACCCCGCTCAACGCCATCATCGGCTTTTCCGAGGTGATGATCGGCGAACGCTTCGGCGCGCTCGGCAACGAGCGCTATGTCGAATACATGAAGGACATCCGCGCCTCCGGCGAGCGGGTGATCGCGATCGTCAACGACCTGCTCGACCTGTCGCGGATCGAGACCGGCAAGCTCGACCTCGCCTTCACCAACCAGAACCTCAACGAGATGGTGGAGAGCTGCGTCGCGGTGATGCAGCCGCAGGCCAACCGCGAGCGCATCATCATCCGCACGTCGCTGGCGCACACGCTGCCGCCCGTGGTCGCCGACGCCCGCGCGCTGCGCCAGATCACGCTGAACCTGATCGGCAACTCGATCCATCTCGCCAATGCCGGCGGCCAGGTGATCGTCTCGACCGCACTGTCGGATTTCGGCGAGGTGATGCTGCGCGTGCGCGACACCGGACAGAGCCTCAACGACAACGAGGTCGCCGCCGCGCTCGAACCGTTCCGCGCACCGACGCCGTCGGATCAGGCCGGCTCCGGCGGCGTCAGCCTGTCGCTGACCAAGGCGCTGGTCGAAGCCAACCGCGCCAAATTCCAGATCAAGACCGGCGGCCGCACCGGCACGCTGATCGAAATCGTGTTCTCCCACGCCGCAGCAAGGGCGTGAGGGGCGCGGGCCGCGCGCATGCAGCGCGCGTGCTCTCTCGCCACTCATGTGAGGGACGCACCAGCGGAAGGATTCCCTCTCCCCTTGTGGGAGAGGGTTAGGGAGAGGGGTGCCACACGGCGTGCTCTCTCGGTTGGCAATTCAACGACACGAGCAGATTTGCGCGCGCGACGCTTCCGTCAAGCATCTCGCCCGGGGCCACCCCTCTCCCCACCCTCTCCCACAAGGGGAGAGGGAGCCTGACAGGGGTGCTCACCTCACCTGGTTTGGGCAGCAGACCTCGGCGGGATTCAAGTCACACTTGAATTTGAGCCTGCCGCGCGAGCAGGACGGATCATTTGCAAGGACACTGCGAAGATCTGTCGCGCTTAACCCGCGCGGCACGGCATAAATCTTGCTGCAATTCAGATTGTTTGAAATTCATTGCCTTACCAATCCACCCCCGTTGTCCCAAGCATTTGGATTTGCCGGATGCGCTGCCTCGTCGTCGCCGACTTGCATTACTCGTTGCCGCAGTTCGACTGGCTGCTGGCGGCCGCGCCGCAATTCGATCTGGTGATCTTCGCAGGCGATGCGCTCAACCTCGGCTCGGCGGTCGATTTCCGCGCCCAGATCGTGGTCGTCACGAAATACCTGTCGCGCCTTGCCGGCCTCACGCGCGTGATCTTCTGCTCGGGCAATCATGACCTCGACGAGCGCAACGCGGAGGGCGAGAAGATCGCGCGATGGGTCGCCGGCATCAGGGAATCCGGCGTGGCCTGCGACGGCGACAATCTGACCATCGGCGATACGCTGTTCACGGTGTGCCCGTGGTGGGATGGCCCGATGGTCAAGGCGCGGATCGACGACCAGTTGCGCGAGGCAGCCGCCATCCCGCACCGCCGCTGGGTCTGGGTGCATCACGCCCCGCCGGCGGATTCCCCGGTCAGCTGGGGCGGCAAGCGCTTCTTCGGCGACGTCGAGCTGCTGCGCTGGATCGAACGCCACCACCCGGCGATGGTGATCTCGGGCCATGTGCATCAATCGCCGTTCATTCCGAGCGGCTCGTGGTTCGACCGCATCGGCGCGACCTGGGTGTTCAATACCGGCCTGCAGCCGGGCCGGCCGCCGGTCTGCATCGTGCTCGATCTCACCCAGGACAAGGCGTTCTGGCTCGCCGCCGGCGACGCCCAGATCGTCGATCTCAACGTCCCCTTGCATCGGCCGGCAACGCCGCTACGCGAGGCGCCGGACTGGCTCACATCCTTGGATCGGATTGCCGATCCGAGCCTGGCGCGACCTGCATCGGCGGCAGGTTGATCATGCTCTGCAGCACCTCGCCGACCATCGCCAGATGGGTGCCGTGGTCGGCATATTGGTGCATCAGGTCGGCCAGATAGGTCGTGGCGACGTGCAGCCGTTGCGCCAGGAGCTGCGCGATCAGCAGTGCGACCGCAGGCTGCTCGCGCAGGAACGACGCCGCGTCGTCGAATTCATACAGCACGCAATCCGACGCCGTGCGCACCTTCGCGCTGTGCGGCCGGTCGAGCAGAACACTCATCTCGCCGAACACCGCGCCGGGCTCGTCGATCACGGCGACCAGACTGTCGCCCTTGACGACCTCGACCTTGCCCTCGAGCAGCACGAACAGGTGACCGGTCTTGCCGCCCTCCTCGATGAAATCGGTGCCGGCCGGCAAGCTCCGCTGCGTCGCTCCGCTGCAGTGATCAAGGATCGCGCGCATCTGGTTTCGCCTCCGTGTCCGCCAGACTAGGCAGAGATACCGTCGAGGTGAAACGGATTAGCTGGGCGTTCTGCCCAAATTGTCGGCAGGCCGCGGCGCGGGCGCGAGCGGCGGCGCCGTCACGCAGTGGGCGCGGCATGCTTGATCGACAGGAAATCGCCGATCGTATCGAGGAACAGTTTTGGCGATTGCAGCTGCGGGACGTGCGCACATCCCGGAATGACCCTGAGCTCGGCTCGCGGCAGTCCGGCTGCCAATTCGTATGACATCGGCGGCGGCGTCGCCTCGTCGTATTCGCCGACCACCACAAGTGTCGGGACGGTCAAGCCAGCGAGCTCGGTGCGAAGATCGAGGCCCGCCAGCGCACCGCAGGCCGCACAGAACACGTCGGGATCGGTGCGCAGGAAGGCTTCGCGGCGATCCTGCATCAGCGCCGGATGCTGCGCCTGGAAGTCCGGTGCGAACAGCCGGCGCATCGCAACGTCGGTGATCGCGGCAAGCCCCTTCTCGCGGGAAACTCTTACCATGGTGCGAAACGCCTCGCGGCCCGGCTCGGAGAATGCGGCCCCGGTGTCGGCGAGGATCAGCCGGCTCGCAAGCGCCGGGTGGCGGATCGCCATCTGCAGCGCGACGAACCCGCCATAGCCATTGCCAAGCACGATGGCAGGCATGCCATCAGCCGCATCGTGCACCGCCTCCGCCATACGGTCGGCGATGGCAGCAAGGCCGCCTTCGACGGCGGCCGATCGGCCAAAGCCCGGCAGTTCCGGCACGATGGTCCGGAACGACCGGGCCAGCTCCGGCACGATCGCATCGAAGCTCGCGCGGTCCGACAGCAGGGAGTGAAACAGGAGCAGCGGCGGCCCCTCGCCCGACTGGGCTGCGTTGACGGTGCGGTTGGCGAAAAGCCTGTCCATTGCCGGTCTCTTTCCAAATCGGGCCGAGGGCCTCGCGGCCCCTTTCGCGACGATTGATAAATCAAATCGGGCTGATTTCAAGCATTTTGGACTTGACGTGATATTTCACAAACTGCAGTTTAATAGCAGGAGCCTGAGCCAAATGATCCTTTTGCGCGACAATATCTACGAGAATCTTCGGTCTGATATTTTATCATGCCACTTCGCGCCGGGTGATGAAATGCGGGAGCAGGAACTGGCGGAGCGCTACGCCGTCAGCCGCCAGCCGGTCCGGGACGCCCTGCTGAGGCTCGAACGCGAGCATCTGGTGACGGTGCAGCCCCGCCAGGGCTACCGGGTCAATCCGATCTCGCTGTCCGACGCGCGCGATCTGCTGCGCTTTCGGCTGGCGCTCGAGCCGGCCTGCGTCGCCGAAGCGATCGAGAGTGCGCCAGACAGCACCCTGAAATCGCTCGATGAATTCCGCCGCTTCGCCGGCAGCCATGAGGACTTCATCGCCTACAATCGCGGCTTCCACTCTGCGCTGGCGCACGCATCGGGCAACCGCCGGATGGCGACGACGCTCTGCGACCTGATCGGTCAGGCCGACCGGCTGGTGCGCGTCAGCGTCTCCAACCTGAAGGGCCACGACCCGGCGAAGCTCGTGGCCGAGCACGTCGCCCTGATCGACGCCATGCAGCAGCGCGAGGGGCGCACCGCGGCCCGCATCATCAAGGCGCACATCGCCGCCACCGAAAAGCGCGTCCTGCCGGCGCTCAAGCGCAACGCCGTCATCGTCGAAGAGAGGTCAGCATGAATATTCCGTCGAAGCCCGCGACGATCGACGTCGAGATCCACGGCAATTTCATCGACGGACGCGAGGTCGAGGCCGGAAACGGCGAGCTGCTGGACGTCCGCAATCCCGCGACCGGCGACGTCATCGCCCGGATCCCGAATTCGACCGCCGAAGACATCGACCGCGCGATGAAGAGCGCGCGCACGGCGTTCGAAGGAAAGGCATGGGGCGGAATGGATACCCGCGCGCGCGCCAGGCTCGTCAACAGGCTCGCCGACGCGTTCGAAGCCAATCTCGACACGCTGTACCGGCTGGAGACGTTGAACAACGGCCGCCCGGTCAACGAGACCCGCGCGCAGTTGTCGCGGCTGCCGGATTTCTTCCGCTATTTCGCCGGCGTGGCGCTGTCGCGCCGTGATTCCGTCATCCCGGTCGAAGGCTCCTATCTGAACTACACGCTGCGTACGCCGATCGGAATCGTCGCCAACTGCACGCCGTTCAATCATCCGCTGATGATCCTTTGCAAGTCGCTTGCCGTGGTGCTGGCGACCGGCTGCGTCACTGTGGTCAAGCCGTCGGAATACACGCCGCTGACGACGCTGAAGCTCGCCCAGATCTTCAGCGAGGCGGGCCTGCCTCCCGGCGTCTTCAACATCGTGCTCGGCCTCGGCCAGAGCGCGGGCAAGATGCTGGCCGAGCACGGCAACATCAACAAGCTCGTGCTGACCGGCGGCACCGAGGCGGGCCGCATCGCGGGAAGTGCTGCGGCGAAGGTGTTCGCGCACCAGACCATGGAGCTCGGCGGCAAGACGCCGGTGATGATATTCGACGATTTCGACGTCGACCGCGCCGTCAACTATGCCGCATTCGGCGCCTTCATCGGCGCCGGACAGACCTGCGTTTGCGCGTCGCGCCACATCGTGCAGGCCTCGATTTACGACGAGTTCGTCGAAAAGCTGAAGGCCAAGACCCGCACCATCCGCATCGGCGATCCCTTCGATCCGAACACCCAGCTTGGGCCCGTGATTTCGGCGCGGCAGCGCGACCGCGTGCTCACCTATGCGCGCTATGGCCATGAAGACGGCGCGCGGCTCCTCACCGGCGGCGTGGCGGCCAAGGTCGCGGGTCACGACAACGGCTATTTCGTCGAGCCGACGGTGTTCGCAGACGTCAAATCCGACATGCGGATTTTCCAGGAGGAGGTGTTCGGTCCCTTCACCTCGGTGACCCCGTTCAAGGACGAGGCCGACGCGCTCCGGCTCGCCAACGACTCGCCCTTCGGCCTAGCCGCCGCCATTCGCACCCGCGACGTTGCGCGCGCCCATCGCGTCGCCGCCGCGGTCAAGGCCGGCATCGTCTGGATCAACGACCACCACCGGCTCGATCCGGCCTCGCCCTGGGGCGGCGTCGACGATTCCGGCATCGGCCGCGAATGCGGCACCGAAAGCTTCGACGACCATTTCAACACCAAGAGCGTGATGGTCGCGACCCACGAACAGCCGTTCGATTGGTACCGCGACACGGCCAGCCAGCGCCGTTTGAACTAGCCACAACAGTCAAGAGCGGCAAACGCCCACAGATGGCGGGCCGCATCCACGAGGAAACAGTCAAGGGGAGAGCGTACATGTCGACATCGGTCAACGCGGGGAGCCGTCTCGATCGGCTGCCGATCGGACCATTCCATCGCCGGATCATGATCCTGATCGGGATCGGGATGTTCTTCGACGGCTTCGACATCTATATCGCCGGCACCGTGCTCGGCGTGACGCTGAAGACCGGGTTCTCGACGCTCGCCGAGAACGCCGCGTTCATCTCCGCGACCTTCGTCGGCATGATGCTCGGATCATTCGGCACCGGATTCCTCGGCGACCGTTACGGACGGCGCTTCACCTACCAGTTTAATTTGCTGCTTTTTGGCATCGCGTCTCTGGCGGCGGCGTTTGCGCCGGGCATGGCTTTCCTGATTGCCTGCCGTTTCGTGATGGGCGTCGGCCTCGGCGCCGAGAACGTCGTCGGCTATTCCACGATGACCGAGTTCGTGCCGGCGCGAAGCCGCGGCAAGTGGCTCGGCTTCACCGCGGTCTGCGTCGTGACCGGCCTGCCGGTCGCGCTGTTGGTGGCGTCCGTCGTCGTCCCGCTGTTCGGCTGGCGCGCGATGTTCGTGCTGGGCGGCGTCGGCGCCCTGATCGTGTGGTATCTGCGCAAGTCGCTGCCGGAATCGCCGCGCTGGCTGGAGGCGGTGGGACGCACTGCCGAGGCCGAGGCGCTGATGCAGGCGATCGAGAAGGAAGCAGCTCAGGGCCGCCCTTTGCCGGCTCCGGCCGCGGCAACGAAGGCGCCGGTGTCGCCCGATCTCGCCACCCTGTTCACGGCGCCGCTGCTGTCGCGCATGATCGTCGGCGCGATCTGCCTGATCACCATCAATACGCTGCTCTACGGCTTCGTGACCTGGCTGCCGGTGTTCTTCATCAAGCAGGGCCTCTCGGTCGCGACCTCGTTCGGCTACTCGCTGCTGATGGCGCTCGGCGCGCCGATCGGCTCGGCGATCGGCGCCCTCACTGCCGACCGCTGGGGCCGCAAGCCCACGATCATCGGCGCGTCGCTGACCACGATCATCCTCGGCGTGATCTATCCGATGATCTCGGATCCGTTCCTGCTGCCGGCGGTCGGCTTCGCGCTGACCGTGCCGATCTACGTTTTGGTCGCGCTGCTGTTCGGCATCTATATTCCCGAACTGTTCCCGACCGAGGTGCGGCTGCGCGCGTCCGGCATCGTCAACACGCTCGGCCGCGGCGCCACCATCGTGACGCCGTTCCTGGTCGTGATGCTGTTCGAAGCGCGCGGCGTCGCCGGCGTGATGGCGTTGATGATCGGGCTGCTCATCGTGCAGATCATCACGGTATGGGCGCTCGGCATCGAGCCGCGGCACCGCAGCCTCGAGGAGCTCAAGGGCGAGGAAGCGCCATCCGCGGTCCCGCAGGAAGCGTCGTGAGACGGCAGAAACTCCTACGGCCCACCGCATGATCGTCAAGCATTCCGGCGCGCGCGCCGGAATGCTTGAACCGAGATACGCGCGACGAGCAACGCCGTATCGATCTACGGTTTGATCTCCAGCGTCTGGCGCTTGCCGGCGGCGACCGAGAACGGCTTTTCGACCTTCTGGCCCTCGGCATAGATCGCGACCGCGACATAATCACCGGCGCCGAGCGCGACGTTGACGGCTGCGTCATAGGTCACCGAGACGCGCTTGCGCTCGTCATTGATGTCGCGCTCGGTCGCGAGAATGCGAAGCTGCGTCCTCATCCACACCTGTCGTCGCCCGGCTCGACCGGGCGATCCAGTACGCCGCGGCCTCTCGGCTCAAGCAGCGGCGTCTCTGGAATACTGGATCACCCGCTTTCGCGGGTGATGACACTGAACAGGCTGTTTGACATGTGAATCGGAATCCCATTGTCGTCCTGGCGAAAGCCAGGACCCATTACCCCAAATCTCAATTGTTGCGCGGCGCTGCGGCCGCGATCCCGTTCACAAGCAAATTCGGTGGTTGATGGTGTGGACGGCCCCCTACGGCATCAGTGTGCCAGAATGAGGTTGTCTAGATCTCATACATGGGAGCCGTCCGTGAACCAGATTATCCGCATTGGGATTGATACGTCGAAGTATATTTTTGTGTTGCATGGGGTTGATGCGAGGGAGCAGGTGGCGCTGCGCAAGAAGCTGTCGCGCAAACAGGTGCTGGAGTTCTTCGCCAAATTGCCGCCGACCGTGATCGGGATGGAGGCATGCGGGGCTTCGCAACATTGGGCGCGGGAGCTTTCCAAGCTCGGTCACGAGGTGAAGCTGATGGCACCGCAATTGGTTAAGCCCTACGTGATGCGGAACAAGAATGACGGGCGGGATGCAGAAGGTCTGTGTGAAGCGATGAGCCGGCCGAGCATGCGCTTCGTGCCGGTGAAGACGGCCGAGCAGCAGGCTGCGCTGATGCTGATGGGTGTCCGCGACGGATTGATCGTCCGGCGCACCCAGCTGACCAATACGATACGCGGCCATGCGGCGGAGTATGGCCTGATCGCACCCAAGGGATTGGACGCGATCGAACCACTGCTGGCGCGGATCGCGCAGGACGAGACGCTTCCCGTTCTGGCGCGCGAGCTGTTTGTGGTGCTGGGCCGGGAGCGCATCAGGCTCGAGGGTGAGTTGGAGGCGATTGAGGCCAAGCTGATGGCCTGGCACCGCGCCGATGCCACGGGCCGGCGCTTGGCTCAGATCCCCTCGGTCGGTCCGATCGTTGCAACCGCGCTGGTGATGAAGACACCTGATCCGCGCGCGTTCCGTTCTGGTCGTCATTTTGCGGCCTGGCTGGGATTGACACCCAAGGACCACTCCACCGCTGGCAAGACCAGGCTTGGCAAGATCACGCGGGCGGGCGATGAGGACCTGCGCCGTCTGCTGGTGGTCGGGGCCACAGCGGTGATCCAGCAGGCGAGGCGGGGACGCGGTCATCACTCGCGCTGGCTGCTGGCGCTGATCAAGCGCAAGCCGCCGAAGCTTGCGGCCGTGGCGCTCGCCAACAAAGTGGCCCGCATCGCCTGGAAGCTGATGGCGACGGGCGAGAGTTACGAGGCGGCACGGATGAATCCCATGACAGCCGCCGCCTAATAGATTGGCCAGCCGGCGGGCTCGCTCGCCGACCGACCGGAGCTGCAAGAGCAGATGGAGCGATCGATCGAGCAACGATGCGAGACAGTCCGCAGGACCCATCGGCCGCCAACAGGTCGCGTGGTTGTTTGGAACTCGCATCGCGCAAACCATCTTGGCCAGCGATCCATTCGATCGCACTCAAAAGGCCGGACATATGGATGCAAGCGATCCGATCTCACCAAACAGCTCTTGTGCCACGGGGGCCGTCCACATATGGGTCCTGGCTTTCGCCAGGACGACGGCGGTGTGTGTGGCCGCGCGCCGCCCCTCACATCCCGCGCGCAAATCTGCGGAAGCCCGGCGCGCCGGTCAGTGCCTCGAATGCGGTGTCGCGCTTCTCCTCGGCGAAGGAAAAACCGGCCTGGGCGTAGCAGCGCTCGGCCGCTTCGTTGCCGATCACGAACGAGATCGACGCCTGCGCAAAGCCCGCGGCCTTGCCGTCGGCGAGTGCGCGACCGATCAGGGCCTGCACCAGGCCGCCGCCACGATGCGACGCTTCGGTTGCGACATGCTCGATCAGCCAGTCGCCCTCGCCGCCCTGAACCCAGCAATTGCGGGCATAACCGCCGCGCGCGACGATGGCGGCCGGATCGGCCCCGATCTGTGGCGCCACCTCCGCGATCGCGGCGCGGGCCGCGACGACGGTGCCGGACGCGGGCAGCGCGCACAGCGCAGCGGCCGGCACGCCATCGACCTCAGCGATCAGGAAATGGGCGACGTGATACCATGACCGCACCCGCGCAATGGCGAGCCGCGCCATGAAGTCGAGGCATTCCGGCTCGGGACGATCCAGCGCGATGTCGGTCCAGCCGCGCGACAACGGGCCGCGCTGCGCGGCCAGCACGATACGGGCGATGAAGGTAGCGTCGGCGGATCGTGCGGGACGGATCGAGGATCGTCCCGCACCACACATCTCAGGTGTTCTTCAGCGCGACGCGGAATTCGGCCTCGGTCTTGGCCTTGACCTCGTCGAGCGTGACGCCGTCGGCGAGCTCGATCAGCGCCATGCCGTCCTTGCCGTGCTTGTCGATGGTGAACACCGCAAGATCGGTGACCACCATGTCGACCACGCGCTCGCCGGTCAGCGGCAGGTTGCACTGCTTGAGCAGCTTGGCGCCGTCCTTGGCGGAATGCTCCATCACGACCACGACCCGCTTGACGCCGGCAACGAGGTCCATGGCGCCGCCCATGCCCTTCACCATCTTGCCGGGGATCATCCAGTTGGCGAGGTCGCCGTTCTGCGCCACCTGCATGGCGCCGAGGATCGACAGGTCGATATGGCCGCCGCGCACCATGCCGAACGATTCGGCCGAGGAGAAATAGCTGGTCGAGGGCAGCTCGCTCACCGTCTGCTTGCCGGCGTTGATGAGGTCGGCGTCGACCTCGTCCTCATAGGGGAACGGGCCCATGCCGAGCATGCCGTTCTCGCTCTGCAGGCTGACGTCGATGCCGTCGGGGATGTAGTTCGAGACCAGCGTCGGAATGCCGATGCCGAGATTGACGTAATAGCCGTCGCGCAACTCCTTGGCGGCGCGGGCGGCCATCTGTTCACGGGTCCAGGCCATGAGGCTCTCCTGAAGAGTTGGGTTTTAAGCGGCGGGACGCGGGCGGGTGTTGCGGAACTCGATCCGCTTCTTGCCGGTCCCGACCTCGATGATGCGTTTGACGAAGATGCCGGGGGTGTGGATGTGGTCCGGGTCGATCTCGCCGGCCGGCACCAGGTGCTCGACCTCGGCGACGGTGACCTTGGCAGCGGTGGCCATCATCGGGTTAAAGTTGCGCGCGGTCTTGCGGTAGACCAAATTGCCGGCGGTGTCGCCCTTCCAGGCGTGGACGATGGCGACGTCGGCGAACAGGCCGCGTTCCATGATGTACTTCTCGCCGTCGAATTCCTTCACTTCCTTGCCTTCGGCGATCAGCGTGCCGACGCCGGTCTTGGTGTAGAAGGCCGGGATGCCCGCGCCGCCGGCGCGGATGCGCTCGGCCAGCGTGCCCTGCGGGTTGAACTCGAGCTCGAGCTCGCCGGCGAGATATTGCTGGGCGAACAGCTTGTTCTCGCCGACATAGGACGAGATCATCTTCCTGATCTGGCGCGTTTCCAGCAGCCGGCTGAGGCCGATGCCGTCGACGCCGGCATTGTTGGAGACGACCGTCAGCCCCTTCACGCCGGAGTCGCGGATCGCGTCCGACAGGGTTTCGGCGATGCCGCAGAGGCCGAAGCCCCCCGACATGATCATGATGCCGTCCTTGAGGAGACCATCGAGTGCCGATTTGGCGTCGGGATAAACCTTGTTCATGCAGCAAATACCTGATGGAGGGCGCGGAACGGCTGTGACCAGCGGATTATTAGGCGGAATCTTCGCAGCGCGTCAATCACGGCCCGTACGGCGACCGGCGGCCGCCCGCGGCAGCAACATGGCCTTGAAAGCGACAAGAAAACCCTTCAAGTTGCGTGGGTTGGCACCGGCTACCATCGCGCAGCCGGCAGTGTTCGACGACGACCCCACAAAACTCAACCCGACCCGGATATGTCATTGACGATGGCCCAAGGAATTAAGCGCCTGGGGATGCCGATTGCGGCCCTCTTCGGCCTGGCGCTCGTCGGACTGGTCGGAACGTCGTGGTTCCTCAACCGGGACGCGCTGCAGCGCGCGGTGGAAGCGCAGATTCGCGCCGTGACCGGGCTCGAGCTGGTGGTCAACGGCCCGATCGATGTTTCCGTGTTTCCGGGCAGCTATGTCTCCTTTCATAATGTCGGGCTGAAGGGCGCCGATACCATCGGTCCCGCCCTGCAGGTCGATGTGCTGACCGCCAATCTGCGCCTGCTGCCGCTGTTGCTGCGGCGGTTCGAGATTGCCGACGTCATGATGCTGCGGCCGCATATCCGTGTGGTCCGCGACGGCGCCGGCGAGAGCAACTGGACACCGTTCGTCGAGACCATCGCCAAGGCGATGACGCCCGGCGCCGAGAACCAGGTGTCGTTCTCCGAAATCCGGATCCAGGACGGCGAGCTGAATTACCAGGATGGGACCAACAACATCTCCGAGCAGCTCGGCGATATCGATCTTTCGTTGGCTTGGCCCTCCATATCGCGTTCCTTTGCCGCAACCGGCCAGTTCGACTGGCGCGGCGAGCGCGTCGACGGCTCGATCAGCGCCAGCGATTTCGTCGCGCTGCTGTCGGGCGACCGTTCCGGCCTCAAGGCCCGGCTCGCCAGCGCGCCGCTCAAGGTCGCATTCGACGGAACCGTCGCCAACCGCACCAGCCTGATGATGGAAGGCGTCGCCACCATGGACTCACCGTCGCTGCGCAACGCGTTGCGCTGGATGGGGCAGGCGCCGCCCGGCGGCGGTGGCGGGTTCGGCCGCTTCGCCCTGAAAGCCCGCGCCAATGTGGTCGGCGGCTCGGTCGCGCTGACCAATGTCAATGTCGAGCTCGACGGCAATGTCGCCGAGGGCGTGATGACCTATGCCAATAACGGCCGGCAGACGCTGCAGGCGACGCTTGCCGCCGGCAATCTCGATTTCACGCCCTACATCTCGACGTTCCGCCTTCTGGCCAGCGGCCAGCGCGACTGGAACAGGCAGCTGTTCGACCTGACCTCGCTGTCGTCGACCGATCTCGACATGCGCCTGTCGGCCGCCAAGGTGACGGTCGGCCCGTCCAAGCTCGGCCGCACCGCGTTCGGCGCCAATCTGCGCGGCGGCGCGCTCGCGCTCAGCGTCGGCGAGGCGCAGATGTATGGCGGCATCGCCAAAGGCTCGTTCGCAATCGCGCGCTCCGATGCGGTCGCCGACGTCAGGGCCCAGTTCCAGTTCACCGATGTCGATTTACAGGCCTGCGCCAGCGAATTGTTCGGCATCAACAAGCTGTCCGGCCGCGGCAACCTCAACGTCTCGCTGACCGCCTCCGGCTCGAGCCCGTTCGGGCTCGCGTCATCGCTGGACGGCACCGCTACGCTGAACGGGCATGACGGCGCGATAGCCGGCTTCAATGTCGAGCAGCTGTTGAAGCGGCTAGAGAAGCGGCCGCTGTCCGGCGGCGGCAATTTCCGCTCCGGCTCGACGCCCTATGACAATCTCAGCATCTCGGTGAAATTCGCCGACGGCGTCGCCACCGCTGATGACATCCGGGTCGAGAGCCCGACCGCGAAGATCACGCTGACCGGCACCGCATCGGTGCCGTCGCGCGAATACGATCTCAAGGGCGTCGCCAGCCTGACCTCGACGTCCGCCGGCGGCAACGCATTCGATCTGCCTTTCGTGATCCAGGGCCCGTGGGACGATCCGCTGATCTTCCCCGATCCGGAAAGCCTGATCCGCCGCTCGCCCGCGTCCGCCCCGCTGCTCGATGCGGTGAAGGATCGCAAGACCCGCGACGCGGTGCGCTCGGTGATCGAGCGCTTCACCGGCGGAGCCGCGCGGCAGCCGGCAGCGGATGCTGCGACCGGCGCGCCCGCCAGCGCACCGGCGACGGCAGCCGACAATGCGAAGTCGAACTGATCGATCCATTCACTTTCCGCATCGATGCACCGGGACTGATCCACGCCCTGCCGCGAGCCCCCTACAGAAGTCGTCGATGCGACATCTTTATCAGGTCACGGGCATGCGCTAGTGTTTTATCCAACCGGTTAAAAAACCGGCGCCATGAGGGAGAACAACGTGAGATCCAAGGTTATCGGTGCGCTATCACTCGCGGTCGCTGCGGTCGGACTGTTCGCGGCCACGGCACCTGCTTTGGCCCAGGGCAAGACCATCACGGTCTGGTGGGGCAAGGGATTCTACAAGTCCGAAGACGACGCGCTGCTCGAGACGATCAAGAAATTCGAAGCCAAGACCGGCATCAAGGTCGAACTGTCGCAATACGCGATCCAGGACATGATTCCGAAGACGGTCGCTGCGCTCGATTCCGGCACCGTGCCCGACGTCGCCTATTCCGACACCTACGATGTGCTGGCGCAGGGCAAGTGGGCCTTCGAGGGCAAGCTCGAGGATCTCTCCGACATCATGCTGCCGATGAAGGACGCGTTCGCGCCGAACACGCTGGAAGCCGCCCTGCTCTACAATGACGTCACCAAGAAGAAATCCTATTACGGCTTCCCGCTGAAGCAGCAGAGCATGCACGTCCAGATCTGGGGCGACATGCTGGAGAAGGCCGGCTTTAAGGCCGCCGACATCCCGACCAAATGGGAGGATTACTGGACGTTCTGGTGCGACAAAGTGCAGCCGGCGATCCGCAAGGCGACCGGCCAGCGCACCTACGGCGTCGGCCAGCCGATGGGCGTCGAATCCACCGACTCGTTCCAGTCGTTCTACACCTTCATGGACGCCTATCACGTCAAGCTGGTCGACGACGACGGCAAGCTGCTGGTCGACGATGCCAAGGTGCGCGACGGCCTGATCCACGCGCTGAAGGATTACACCGACACTTACATCAAGGGCTGCACGCCGCCCTCCTCGACGACCTGGAAGGACCCGGACAACAACGTCGCCTTCCACAACAAGACGATCGTGATGACCCACAATTTCACGATCTCGATCGCGGCGAAGTGGTTCGAGGATTCCACCAACCCGGCGCTGACCGACGCGCAGCGCGCCGCCGGCAAGCAGGCCTATGAGCAGGACATCATCACGGCGTCCTTCCCGAAGGCACCAGACGGCTCGACCATCAAGTACCGCTCCGACGTCAAGACCGGGCTGATCTTCGCCAACGCCAAGAACAAGGCCGAGGGCAAGCAGTTCATCGCGTTCCTGATGCAGGAGGACAACGTGCGGCCCTATGTCGAGGGCGCGCTCGGCCGCTGGTTCCCGGTGACCAAGGCAAGCCAGGCGAGCCCGTTCTGGCAGGCCGACCGGCATCGCAAGGCGGTGTGGAATCAGTTCACCGGCGGCACCGCGCCGTTCGACTTTACCAAGAACTGGAAGTTCACCATCCTGAACAACGAGAACGTCTGGGCCAAGGCGATGAACCGCGTGGTCAGCGAGAAGGTGCCGGTCGACAAGGCCGTCGACGAACTGATCGCCCGCATCAAGCAGGTCGCGGGGTAACGTAAACGATGCTGGCCGCCGCGAACGTATGTATTCGTCGTCCCTGCGAAAGCAGGGACCCATACGCCGCGGCGGTCGTTTTGAATGATGCTGGTCATCGGCTTTCGTGTAACAACGAAGGCCGGTGGTTATGGGTCCCTGCTCCGTGCGCAACGGCGCACTAGGCGAGGACGACGGATAGGTCGTAGGCGATATCTCGCTCTTAGAGTAACCGAATGGCGATCACACTCTCCGCATCCGACGTCCCCTCGCCGCCGCTGTCGGCGCGGCTGTCGCCGCCGCAGGTCTGGGGCATCGTGCTGCTCGCGCCCTATCTGCTCGTCTTCCTCGCCTTCGTGGTCTATCCGGTCTGCTACGGGCTGTGGCTGGCGCGCCATCCGGCGAGCTATGTCGCGCTCTATCACGACCCGATCTTCGCGCGTGCCGCCGTCAACACGCTGATCTTCCTGGTCATCGGCATCAACATCAAGATGCTGATCGCGCTGTTCCTGTCCGGCTTCTTTGCCCAACAGCGGCCGTGGATCAGATGGCTGTCGGTGATCTTCATCCTGCCCTGGGCGGTGCCGTCGATCCCGACCATTCTCTCCGTGCGCTTCATGCTCAATCCCGAATGGGGCGTGGTCAACCAGCTGATCTTCAAGTTCACCGGTGATGACGGCCCGAACTGGCTGAACGATCCGGCGGTCGCGCTCGCGATGGCGATCGGCGTCCACATCTGGAAATCGCTGCCGTTCTGGACGCTGATCCTGCTGACCGGGCGGCTCGCCATCTCGCACGATCTGTACGAGGCATCCGACGTCGACGGCGCCAATTGGTGGCAGAAATTCCGCTACATCACCTGGCCGTCGATGCAGACGCTCTACATCACCTGTACGCTGCTTTCGATGATCTGGACGCTCGGCGACTTCAACAGCGTCTATCTGCTCACCGGCGGCGGGCCCGCCGACCTCACCCACGTGCTGTCGACGCTCGGCATCCGCTATCTCAGGCTCGACCAGCTCTCGCTGGCGATGGCCTCGATCGTCTGCGCGATGCCGTTCGTGCTGCCGCTGGTCTATTACATGATGAAACGGTTGTCGCGATGAAGCTGCCTACCCTCCGCGAAGTCGGCACCGAGGCCAAGCTGCTGTTGATCGGCATCCCGGTCTTCATCTGGACCATGATCCCGATCTACCACATGTTCGTGTTCGCGATCTCGCCGAAGGAGGACGCATTCGCCGGCAAGCTGTGGCCGACGCATCCGACGTTCCACAATTTCTCGATCGTGTTCCACCAGCAGCATTACTTCCTGCGCGACTTCTGGATCCAGTTCTGGAATTCGACCGTGATTGCGCTTGCGGTCGGCGCGCTGACGCTGTTCATCGCCACCGCCGCCGCGTTCTCGATCTCGCGGCTGCGGGTGCCGGGCGGCCGCGCGGTGATGAACCTGGCGCTGTTCACCTACTTCATTCCGGCGGCGTTCCTCGCCGTGCCGATGTACCGCACCATGGGCACCTACGGCCTGCTCAACAATCACTGGTCGCTGATCCTGGCGATGGTGACGATCGCCGCGCCCTACGCGATCTGGGTGCTGAAACAGGCCTCCGACAAGCTGCCGGTCGAGCTCGACGAGGCCGCGACGATGGACGGCGCCACCACGCTGCAGCTGTTCCGCCTGGTCTATGTGCCGCTGATGATGCCATCGCTGGTCGCGGTCGGCACCTATGCGATCCTGCTCGCCTGGAACGAATATCTCTACGCGTTCCTCTTGCTGTCGAAGGACACCGACATCACGCTGCCGGTCGCGCTCGGCAACTTCCTCGCCGCCGACGATTCGCCGTGGGAGCTCTTGATGACCACGGGCTTCATCTACGCGCTGCCGCCGGCCGCGGTGTATTACGCCTTCAAGCGCTACATGGTGGGCGGGCTGACCGCCGGCGCCGTCAAGTCGTGAGGTCTCAGAGCGTTTTCGAGCGAAGTGGACGCCGGTTCGCGTGAAGAAAACGCGTCAAACAAGAATCTAGAGCGGCGCGGCGCTCTCGCCGCGTGCGCTCGATAGCTTCGAGGCGAACGAGGCGATCACGATGATCACGGCGATCAGCGCGATCACAAGCGTGCA
This sequence comes from Bradyrhizobium septentrionale, assembly GCF_011516645.4. NCBI lineage: Bacteria > Pseudomonadati > Pseudomonadota > Alphaproteobacteria > Hyphomicrobiales > Nitrobacteraceae > Bradyrhizobium > Bradyrhizobium septentrionale. Next base: position 1,526,957 of record NZ_CP088285.1, read on the forward strand.
GATCGCGTTGATCTCGGGCTTCACGCCGAGCCGAACCTCGGAATAGATCCGGATCGGCAATGTCGCCGAGCCGGGCCCCGTGGTGAAGCTCGCGATCACGACATCGTCGAGCGACAAGATGAAGGCCAGCATCCAGCCGGCAACGATCGCCGGCACGATCAGCGGCAGCGTGACCAGCAGGAACGCGCGCACCGGATCGCAGCCGAGGTCCATCGCGGCTTCCTCCAGGCTGCGGTCGAGCGCGGTCAGGCGCGACTGCACCACCACGGTGACGAAGCACATCGTCAGCGTGGTGTGGGCAATCGTCACGGTCCAGAAGCCTCGCTCGGCGTTGAGCGCCACGAACAGCAGGAGCAGCGACAGGCCGGAGATCACCTCCGGCATGACCAGCGGCGAATACAGCATGCCGGAGAACAGCGCCCGCCCGCGGAACCGTTCGCCCCGCGCCAGCCCGACCGCCGCCAGCGTGCCGAGCAGGGTCGCAAGCGTCGCCGACACCGCTGCGACCGACAGGCTCATCCAGGCTGCCTCCAGCATGGCGCGGTCGTTGAAGAACTCGTGGTACCAGCGCAGCGACCAGCCGCCCCACACCGTCACCAGCCGCGAGGCGTTGAACGAGTAGATCACGAGGATGACGATCGGCAGATAGAGGAACGCCAGCCCGAGCACCAGCGAGGTCATGTTGAAGCGCGTGAGCCTGGTGGCGTTGCCTGCCATCAGCGGTTGCTCCCAAGCTGGCGGCGTTGCAGGCGGTCGTAGAGCACGAGCGGCGGCACCAGCAAAAGCAGCAGCGCGACCGCGGCGGCGGACGCCACCGGCCAGTCCTTGTTGGTGAAGAACTCGAGCCACAACGCCTGCCCGATCATCAGCGAGTTGGAGCCGGCGAGCAGATCGGGGATCACGAACTCGCCGACGATCGGAATGAAGCAGAGCAGCGCGCCGGCGCCGACGCCCGGCAGCGACAGCGGGAACGTCACCAGCCAGAACGCTTGCCGCGGCGAGGCGCCGAGATCGCCTGCGGCCTCCAACAGCGACGCATCCATCTTCGAGAGCGTCGCATAGAGCGGCAGGATCATGAACGGCAGATAGGAATAGACGATGCCGAGATACATCGCGCTGTCGGTCGACAACCAGACCACCGGCGATGACACGATATGCAGCGCCAGCAGGATCTTATTGAGCAGGCCGTCATGCTGCAGGATGTTGATCCAGGCATAGATGCGGATCAGGAACGAGGTCCAGAACGGCACGATCACCAGCATCATCGCCACGCCCTGCCAGCGTTGCGGCAGCCGCGCCATGCCGTACGCGATCGGGTAGCCGATCACGAGCAGGATCAGCGTCGAGGTCACCGCGACGACGAGGCTGCGCAGATAGGACAGGATGTACAGATTGTCCTGCAGCAGCAGGCGGAAATTGTCGAACGACAATTGCGCAAACGCGGCCGCCAGCGCCGCGGGGCCATCGGTGAAATCGAACACCGGCGTATAGGGCGGCTGCGCGATCGCGGTCTGCGACAGGCTGATCTTCAGCACGAAGCCGAACGGCACCAGGAAGAACAGCACCATCCAGAGATAGGGCGCGATCGCGGCAAACCGTGCCGGCCGGGCGAAGATGCGGCGCGCGCTCATTGCTCGAGCACCAGGCAATCGTCGGCGGTGAACCACGCCACCACGCGCTGGCCGGCGAGATAGGCATCGACGTCGAGCCGCGCGGTATTGGCCATCGACGAGCGCACCAGCGCCCCAGACTCCAGCTTCACCCGATAGCTCGTGACACCACCGAGATAATTGACGTCAACGACGACGCCCTCCAGCCGGTTGATCGCGTGAGAGCCGCTCTCATCCGTTGCTGGCGCGCGGCGCGACAGCTTCACCTTCTCGGGACGGATCGCGACGCTGACGGCCTCCTTGGTCACCGGCGGCCACAACTCGCTGACCACGAGCCGGCCCGCGTCCGCGGTCGAGACCGTCAGGCGGCCATGCTCGCGGGCGGCGACCTGGCCGTTGAACAAATTGATGTCGCCGACGAACTCGGCAATCCAGCGCGAGGCAGGCGCCTCATAGAGATTGCGCGGCGTGGCGACCTGGACCAGACGGCCGGCATCCATCACGCCGATCCGGCCCGCCATCGTCATCGCCTCTTCCTGATCGTGGGTGACGATGATGAAGGTCATGCCGAGCCGGCGCTGCAGCTCCATCAGCTCTCCTTGCGTGCTCTCGCGCAGCTTCTTGTCGAGCGCGGCGAGCGGCTCGTCGAGCAGCAACACCTGAGGACGCCGCGCCAGCGAGCGCGCCAGCGCAACGCGCTGCCGCTGTCCGCCGGACAGCTGGTCGGGCCTGCGCTTCTCGAGCCCCTCGAGCTTGACGAGGGCCACCATCTCCGCAACGCGGGCCGCGATGTCGCGACGCGCCATGCCGGCGCGCTTCAGCCCGAAGGCGATGTTGTCGCGCACCGACAGATGCGGGAACAGCGCGTAATTCTGAAACATCATGTTGACGGGCCGCTCATGCGGCAGCACCTGGGCGATGTCGCCGCCGGCGAGCAGGATACGGCCCTCGTCCGGCGTCTCGAAGCCCGCGAGCATGCGCAGCAGCGTGGTCTTGCCGCAGCCGCTCGGGCCGAGCAGCGCGAAGAACTCGCCGGCGCGGATATCGAGCGAGAGCCTTTCGACCGCACGGAAATTGCCGAACGATTTTGCGACGCCCTCGATCCGCAGCAGGGGCATGTCCGAGACGGCCGGTTCAGGCAACGGCTTTGCCGCCTCCGCACTCGCTTCGCCTGATGTCACGTCCGCCAGCCCCGATTCCCCGCAAGGTCCAATCCCGGCCGCAAGCTAGCGGCGGATCGCTGCCGGCTCAACCGTCTCACGGACATCTCCCGCAATATTGTCGGCTCCCATGCCTCTGCTAGACTTCGCAGCCAAATTCGGGAGGACAACCGATGATTCACGACCGTTACGGCCTGCCACTGACCACCGCCTCAGATCGAGCCGCCGCATATTATGTCGACGGCGTCGATCGCATGCTGGCGGCGCTGCACGGCGCCGATGCGGCGTTCGAGACAGCCATTGCCGCGGACCCGGATTTCGCGCTGGCCCATATCGGGCGCGCCCGCGTGCACCAGCTCAACATGGAAGGTGCTAAGGCCCGCGCCAAGGCGGCCGATGCACGACAGCTGGCCGCCGCGGCGAGCCCGCGCGAGCTCCAGCACATCGAGATCATCGCGTCGGTGATCGAGGGCCAGGGCAAGAAGGCGATGACGGCTGCCGAACAGCACCTCACCGAATATCCGCGCGATGCCCAGGTGCTGTCGCTCTTGCTGGGCGCCTTCGGCCTCTACGCCTTCTCCGGCCGGCCGGACCATGACGCCGCGCGGCTCGCCATCTGCGAACGCTACATCAGCGACTATGGCAATGACTGGTGGTTCCTGACCTATCTCGGCTGGTCGAAGACCGAAGCCGGCGATGTCGTCTCGGGCCGCGCCGTCACCGAGCGCGGCTATGCGCTGAAGCCGGAGAACGCCGGCGCCGCGCACGCCGTGGCGCATGCGCTGTTCGAGCAGGGCGACGGGGCGGAAGGCCGCAGCTTCCTCTCCAACTGGTTGCCGGCGAATGATCGCACCAGCTTCCTGCAGGGCCATCTCGCCTGGCACCTCGCTTTGATCGCAATCGAGGAAGGCGACGCCGACGGTGCGCTCGACATCTACGAGCAGCACATCAAGCCGGCCGGCCGGCCCTATCCGCCGCTCAATATCTACACCGACACGGCCTCGCTGCTCTGGCGGCTGTCGGTCGCCGGCAAGAGCGGTCTCGAGTCGCACTGGAAGGACGTCGCCGCCTATGGCGACGGCTATTTCCCGAAAGCCGGCGCGCATTTCGCCGATGTGCACCACGCGCTGGTCTCGGCCACGAGCAACAATGACGCGCTCGAGGCGCGGCTCGCCGAGATGGCGGTGCGCGACGCCGACGGCAAGTTGGCGCCCGGTCCTGCCGCGATCGGGCTCGGCCGGGGCGTCGCGGCCTTCGCCGCCGGCGACCACGACAACGCCGTGCGCATCCTGGCGCCGCTGATGCCCGAGCTGGTGCGGATCGGCGGCAGCCATGCGCAGCGCGAATTGTGGGAGGACACCTTCATCGTCGCGTGCCTGCGTGCCGGTCAGGGCCGGCAAGCGACAGGCCTGATCTCGGAGCGGCTGCACCGGCGTCCGTCCCGGCGCGACCTCGCCTGGTCGCAGGAGGCGGCAAGGCAATAGCCGCTGTTGCGGTTGGTGACTGTCTCGCCGCCTGTTCCCGGATTTCGCTGCGCTCCATTCGAGCTACGCTGTCGCGCCGGCCGGGAACTGTTCTCCTTCCCCCTGAAAAGGGGGAAGGTCGGGATGGGGGTCGGCCACAAGCGACACCGGTTGTCATGGAGACAGGATCCCCAGCCGCTTTGCTCTGGCGAGCAAGCGACCTCCCCTTTGCAAGGGGAGGTTTGAGAGTTGCGCTTACTCCGGCTTCGCCATGAATGCTGCGAGCGCGGCGCGATCGGCTGGCGGCATGGTCAGCCCGAGCTTCGAGCGCCGCCACAGCACGTCGTCCGGAAAGCGCGCCCATTCCTTGCGCATGAGGTAGCGCACCTCCGCGCCGGTTAATTCGGGACCAAAGGCAGGGCCCAGATCGGCCTTCTCCCTCGCGTCTCCGAGGACGTCCTTGACGTTCAACCCATAGGCGGCCACCAGCCGCCGCGCCTGCGCCTCGCCGAGAAAGCGCCAGCGGTCGCGGGCGATGTCGACCTCGGTCTCAAAGCGCTGCCAGGCGAATTCGCCGCCCGGCAACGGCACTGTCGCGGTCCAGCGCGGCGTCATCGGATAGAACCGCGTGAACTCGGAGACCGCCCGCTCGGCGCGGCGACGCGAGGTGGTGACGTCGCCACCGAAGATCGTGAGCAGCGGCGCCTTGCCACGCCTGAAATCGAGCGACGCGATCCCGTCGCTCGCGCGCCGGTGCGCTGACGCAACGACGGAATTAGCGCCGGAGATCGTTCGCAGCACATCGACCGGCGCGATCTGTTCGCGAAAGTAGCGATTGGCCGCTTCGCAGAGATACGCCACTTCTCGCACCCCCATCGCGACAATAGCCGGATCGCCCTTGAAGGGATGGCTGACGCTGCCGATCAGGGTGAAGTCGCGCTCATAGGGGCTGGCGAAGATCAGTTGCCCGTCACTGTTCTGGAATGCATAGACGTTGTCGCAGTCGAACAGGCGGCGCACCACGATCTGGCTGATCTGCACCGTCGCAAGCGGTTGCGCCGGCACGCGCAACACGGTGTCGGCGACGGAAGCGGTCCACGCGCCGGTCGCGTTGACCAGCGACCGCGCCGTGATCACCCGGCGATAGCCGCGGTCGATCGCGACCAGCCGCCAGGTCTCGCCACGCTCGGCCCGGGTCAGGCGGGCGCCGGTGCGGATATCGGCGCCGCGCGCCGCGGCATCGACGGCGGTAAGCACGACGAGCCGGGAATCGTCGACGACGCAATCGGAATATTCGAACGCGGTTCCGAACGGCCGCTTCAACGCATTGCCGACCGGATGGTGGGTGACGTCGAGCGTCGCCGAGCGCGGCAGGCCGCTGCGCGAGGCGAGACGCTCGTAAAGCAGCAGCAACGACCGCAATTGCCACAGCGGCCGTTCCTCGGCATGCGCCGGGATCGCAAAGCGCGCCGGCCGCACCAGATGCGGCGCGATGCGCAGCAACACGTCGCGTTCCCTGAGCGCGCGACGGACGCGGAAGAACTCGCGCCGTTCCAACCCCGCCAGGTCGCCGTGGACCAGCCGCGGCGACGCCTGCGACGCGCCGGAGCCGAGATCGCCCTGCTCCAGCAGGATCACGCGCAGGCCGCGGCCGGCCGCATCACGCGCAATGCTCGTGCCGTTCAGGCCACCGCCGATGATCGCGACGTCGTAGTCCGCCATGCGCAACGCCTATCGCATTTCCATGCGAACGGAGTATGTGCTCGCACAAAAAAGGCGTCAGCTTGCGCCGACCGAGGCGAAGAAGTGTTCGGGGCCATCGACCTCGATCAGCTTCTTTCCTTCGATCACCCAGAACCGGTTGGCGACCGTCCGCACGAACTGGCGGTCGTGCGACACCAACAGGCCGCTGGCCTGCTGTTCCATCAGTTCCTCCTCCAGCGTCTCCTGGCCCTCGATGTCGAGGTGGTTGGTCGGCTCATCGAGCAGATAGAAGTTGGGCTGGGTGAGCCGCAGCACCAGCATGCCGAGGCGCGCCTTCTGCCCGCCCGACAGCCGCCCGATCGGACGGCCCTGCATCTCGATCGAGAGCCCGGCGCCGGCGAGCAGACCCCGCGCACGCTGGTCGCCGACCTCGAAGCGCCGGGTCAGCATGCGCATCGGCGTGTCGCTATCCGCGAGATCGGCCAGCGCCTGGTCGCAATAGCCAAGTACGAGTGACTCCGTGGCGCGGATCTCGGCGATTGCAGCCTCGGGACTCTTGATTGCCAGCCGCAGCGCCGCGACGAACCGGGTCTTGCCCGCGCCGTTCGGTCCGAGCAGCGCGATGCGATCGCCCTTGCAGATGAACTGCTGCCCGGTTCGGAACAGCAGCCTACCGTCGGGCGTGGCGATCGCGGCGTTATTCAGCCTGATCAGCACCCTAGCATGGGTGTCGCGGTTGGCGAGCCGGATCGTTCCGGCCGAGCGTTCCAGATGCGCCGGCTTCGCCGTCTCCTCCAGTCTCTCGGCGCGCTGCTTCAATTGCTTGGTCTTGGACAGCAGCAGGTCGCTGCCGGAATTGATGCCGAGGTTGTTGAGCTTCGCGGCCTGCTGCCGCAACTGCCGCACGGTCTTCATGTCGCGCTGAAAGCGCCGCTCGTCCGCGGCATCGAATTCGTCGAGCGCGGCGCGCGCCGGCGTGTAGGGCAACGAGAACAGCTGCGACCGCTCCGGGCGCAAGAACAGCGTCCGGTTGGTGGTCGCATCGAGAAAGGCGCGGTCGTGGCTTGCGATCACCACCGGCATCTCGCGTGGCAGCGCATTCAGCCAGGCCTCAAGCCTACCGATCTTGGCGAGGTCGAGATGGTTGGTCGGCTCGTCGAGCAGCAACACATCCGGCTCGGTCAGCAGCACGCGGGCGAGCAGCGCAAGCCGCAGCCAGCCGCCGCTCAGTTGCTTCAGCGGCCTCGCCCACAGCTCCTCGGGCACGTCGAGCGACTGCAAGGCGACGTCGACCCGCCAGCCCTCGCCGGCGCGTTGCTCGGCGGGCAGCGCCCCAAGCACTGCGGCATGGAACGGCATATCCAGCAGTCTTGGCGGCGCATCCTGCGCGACATGGCCGACGGTCAGTCCGCGCGCGCGGGTGATATCGCCCTCGTTGGGCTCCATCGTGTCAGCGATGCAGCGCAGCAGCGTGGATTTGCCGCGGCCGTTGGCGGCCACCAGCCCGATCCGGTCACCGGCATTGACGACAAAATTCAGTTCGGAAAACAGCGGCGCGTTCAGCGTCACGCCGAGACCGCGTACATTGATGAGGGTCACGATCAAATCTCTGGTCTTGCCGGCAATCACGACATCCGGAGGCTTGCAGCCGTCATCGGATGTGCGTGTCGAAGCGCGGCGAGGGATTCAAGTGCAGGCGCAAACGTTCGACGCTGCACGGCCACGAAGGGCAGACCAGAGATTTTACGCGAGTTTCCGGTCAGCCCTGCAAACGCATTTGCAGGGCGTTGACGGGGCCACGCTTGAGGTGGGGATCGGTGAATCGCGCCACGACGCAGCCCTCCTTTCTCGGTTCACATGTTGTGGTGGCCCAAGATGTATCCGGGCATGCAACGGATGGCAAGCAGCGCCGGCCGGTCCGGACCGGCGGTTCAGGCCCGCCTACCCGGCCTTGCGCACGGATTCCGCAAGATGGTCGCCCCCGACCAGCGCGGCAAATTGACTGATCGGGGCCGGCCTGCCGATCAGATAGCCCTGCACCGCGTCACAGCCTTCTTCCGAGAGGAAGAGGAGCTGCGCCTCGGTCTCGACGCCTTCGGCGACGATCGACATTTCGAGGCCGTGGCCGAGATCGATGACCGCGCGCACGATCGCGGCCGATTGCGGATTGCGGCCGAGATTGATGACGAAGGCGCGGTCGATCTTGATCTTGTCGAACGGAAACGCCTGCAGGTAGCTCAGCGAGGAATAGCCGCTGCCGAAATCGTCCATCGAGATGCGGACGCCGAGCGCCTTCAGCCGCCGCAGCAGCGACAGGCCGCGGTCGAAATCCTCGATCAGCACGCCTTCCGTGATTTCGAGCTCGAGCCGGTCGGGCGTCAGCCCAGTCTCGAGCAGGATCGAATGGACGAGGCCGACGAGGTCGCCATGGGTGAATTGCGCCGGCGACAGGTTGACCGCGACCTGCAGCGGAGCCGCCCAGGAGGCCGCTTCCCGGCAGGCTTCGCGCAGGATCCATTCGCCCATCTCGACGATCAGGCCACTTTCTTCCGCGAGCGGAATGAAGTCGCCGGGCGGCACGAAGCCGCGCACCGGATGGTGCCAGCGCGCCAGCGCCTCGAAGCCGATGATCTCGCTGCTTGCAACGCTCGCGCCCGCCGCCGCCTGCGGCTGGTAGTAGAGCGACAATTCACCGTTCTTGATCGCGACCGACAGCTCCTGGTGCAACACGCGGCGATCGCGAATCTGCTGATCCATCTCCGGCTCGAAGATCGAGATCGTGCCGCGCGATTTCGCCTTGGCGCGGAACAGCGCCGCGCCGGAATTGGCCAGCAGCGAGGCTGCGTCGGATCCGTTGTGCGGGAACACCGCGATGCCGGTGGTGAGGCCGGTGCGCACCGACTTGCCGTCGATCGCAAAATCCTCCGCGAGCGCCTCGGCGGCCTGCTCGGCCAGCGCAATGCCGGCGGCAGGCTGCTTGCCGTCGATGATGAGGCCGAATTCGTCGCCGGACAGGCGTGCGACCACGCCGCCGCGCGCCGCACCCTGCAGCCGTTGCGCGACCTCGATCAGCACCTTGTCGCCCATCGCATGGCCGTAGACGTCGTTGATCTCCTTCAGCCCGTCGAGGTCGACGCAGAGCACGGCGAACTCCTCGTCGGTGCCGGCGCAGGCCTCGATCATCTGGGTCAGCGCCTGCAGGAAGGCGGCGCGGTTCGGCAGATCGGTCAGGCCGTCGTGGTAGGCCATGTGCGCCATGCGCGACTCGGTCTGGCGCCGGTCGGTGACGTCCTCATGGGTCTTGATCAGATATTGCGGCTCGCCGACATCGTCGAGCACGGTCATGCGGCGGGTCAGGAACAGCCGCAGGCCGTCCTTGGTCGAGATCGGGTGCTCCTCGGCGATCATGCTGCGCTTCCTGATCGCGGCCTCGTCGCGGGCGACGATCAGCTTGGCTTCGCGCGCATTGAAGATGTCGGAGGCGGTAAGGCCGGCTGCATCCTCGCGGCGGCGATTGAGGATCGTCTCGGCGCTGCGGTTGGCCAAGAGATAGCGGCCGTCGCTGACGCGCTGGACGATCAGCGAGACCGGGATGTTGTCGACCACGAGCTCGAGGAATTTCTTGTTGTTCTCGAGCTCGCGCGACAGCGAGCGGCGGTCGGTGACGTCCTCGAACAGCGCGATCAGGAATTCCGGTTCGCCGGCCTCGTTGCGGGCGATCACCCGGTTCGAGGCTAGGATGCGTTTCTCCGAACCGCGCTCCACGAAGAATTCGCTGCGGTGATAGCCTTCCGGCGCGTTCAGCGCCGCACGGTCGGCGGTGTCGATGCTGACGGCGGTCTCGGGACGGAAGATCTCGTCGGCGCGCTTGCCCACGATGTGCTCGCGCGAGAAACGCGAGAAGCGCTCGAATGCGCGGTTGGCGAAGATGTAGCGGCCGTCCTCGATGTTCTTGGCCGCGACGCAGACCGGAACGTTGTCGAGCACCGATTCCAGGAATTGCGTGGTCGAGGCGAGCTTGCGCGACAGCTTGCGCTGGTCGGTGCAATCGAGATGGGTCGCGACCGAGCCGCCGTTGGGCAGCGGAAAATATCTCACCAGCACCGACCTGCCGCCGGGCAGTTCGGTGACCAGCCCCTCCGGCGCCGCGGCCCTGGCAAAGAAATCCACGGCGCTGATATCGAGCACGCCGCGGCTGCGGCGCAGCTCCAGCAGCTCGACGCCGGTCATGTTGCGCCTGATATCGGCGCGCGACAGGCCGTAGATATCGAGATAGCGGTCGTTGCAGAACACGATGCGCTCGCGCGCATCCGTCATCACGACGCCCTGGTTCAGATGGTTGAGCGCCGACGAGACAAAGGCGTTGCGCCGCAGTTGCGCGCGCTTGGCCTTGCGCAGGGCCGAGAGGATCCAGAGCCCGACCGCACCGAAGAAGGACGCGACCACCACGCTGCCGATCAAAAGCTCCCAGACCACGCCGGGGTCGAGGTCACCGAGATAGGTCGACGGCGCGAACGCGCCGGTGCCGGCCGAGGCGACACCGCACGGGGTGACGGCGGCGATCAGGCAAAGCACGGCCCTTGCCGGAATCGAATTCTTCCCGCCCGCCTGCCACTTCCTGCCAGCCATCGATCACCCGCGGATTTCCGGTGCGAGTGTTCGGCTCCGGCAGTTTGGATCGGGTAAACGCGTAGGGATGCAACCGGAAAATGTGACTTAATATACGGCAATTGCCCTGACATGATTAATGCTCCACTAACAAGGCATGGCTCCCCAACTATTCGAGATGGCCCAACCACTTGCCCAAATGCGCCGGATCGGCTGAACGATGCTGGCGCAGGGCGGCAAGCCCGCAATACGCGGAAATATTCGGACCTGAAGGACGAGATGGACAGGGTTGATTGCGTGATCGTCGGTGCGGGGGTGATCGGCCTCGCCGTGGCGCGCCGGCTGGCACAGGCCGGCCGCGAAGTGATTGTGATCGACGAGGCCGAGGCGATCGGCACGGTGACCTCGTCGCGAAACAGCGAGGTGATCCACGCCGGCATCTACTATCGCGCCGGCAGCCTGATGGCGCGGATGTGCGTCAGCGGCAAGCGGGCGCTTTATCGCTACTGCGCCGAGCACGGCGTCCCGCACAAGAGTTGCGGCAAGCTGATCGTCGCCACCACAGCAGCGGAGACCGAGAAGCTGCAGTCGATCCGCTCGCATGCCGAGGCCAACGGCGTCGACGACATGCAGCTGTTGTCAGGCGAGGCCGCGCGTGCGCTGGAGCCGGCGCTGAATTGCGACGCCGCGCTGCTGTCGCCCTCGACCGGGATCATCGACAGCCATGCCTATATGCTGGCGCTGCGCGGCGACGCCGAGGCCGCCGGCGCGGCATTCGCGTTCCACACGCCGCTGCTGCACGCCCGGGCCACCGCCAACGGGTTCGAGATCGAGACCGGCGGCGCGGCGCCGATGACGCTCGCCTGCGACCTCCTGGTCAATGCCGCCGGACTCGGCGCCACGGCGGTCGCCCGCAGTGTCGAGGGCATGCCGATCGAATTGATTCCAACGGCCTATTTGGCCAAGGGCAATTACTTCAGCTGCAGCGCCCGGGCGCCGTTCTCGCGGCTGATCTATCCGGTGCCGGAGCCCGGCGGGCTCGGCGTGCACCTGACGCTCGACATGGCCGGACAGGCGAGGTTCGGCCCCGACGTCGAATGGATCGATCACATCGACTACGCCGTCGATCCGGCGCGGGCCGAGCGGTTCTATCCGGCGATCCGGAAATACTGGCCGACGCTGCCGGATGGCGCGCTGATGCCGAGCTATTCCGGAATCCGGCCCAAGATCGTGCCGCCCGCGGTGGCGACCCAGGATTTCCTGATCCAGGGGCCGGCCGAGCACGGCGTCGCTGGCCTGATCAACCTGTTCGGGATTGAATCGCCCGGACTGACGTCATCGCTCGCGGTCGCCGACCATGTTGGCGACCTGGCCGAGCTCTGAGCGCGTGCAGCATAGCCTGCCGGGGGATGGTCGCGCTCAAGCGTCCATCCGGCGGCAGATAAGCTTGGTTGATGTTGGTGGGGGAACTAGTGGACCGTATCGTCCGCGGAACTCTTCAACCGCTCGATTTGATCCTTGACCATCAACTTGCGGCGCTTCAGCTCGCAAATATGCAGGTCGTCGACTGAGGGGTGCACGAGCGCTTCGTGCAGTTCGTTTTCGAGTATTTTGTGCTTACGCTCCAGCTCAACGAGATGGGCCTGTATTGCCATTGCGAACTCTCCTCGGTGCGTTAAACCTCAGGTTCGATCCGGACTCCCGAGTGTACACAAGTGGACGGCGCTGTCGACGGGGAAAGCGAAATGCCGCGTGCACGTGTTTCGGTTTATCTGTAACCAATCGTGACTATGGAACCGGACCGGCTTGCGCGGCGCGCGCCCAAGGAGGATATTCCAGCAAGCGGCTGCTTCGGCCGCAACAATCTCATCGTGCTTATCAGTTAATACACAACCATGAACGATCAGGATGAGCGCGAACTCCACGCCGAGCTCGCGCGTCTGCAACAAGAGCACCGCGACCTCGATGCCGCGATCGACGCGCTGCATCAGTCTCCGGCGCCGGATCTCCTGATGCTGCAACGCTTGAAGAAGCGGAAGCTGCAATTGCGCGATCGCATCGCCTTCATCGAAGACCAGATCACGCCCGACATCATCGCCTGATGCGCGCAGCGCGCGGTTCGGCGGCCCCGATTCAAAATCAGACGGCAGTTTTCCCCGTCATCCACAGTTCGCGTGCCGGCTTCACATTCGTGGCACCGGCGGGAATGAGGATGGATCAGGACGGGCCGTTTCGCGGTCGCTTCGGCCGTGGCACCACAAGACGCAGGATCGACTTGCACTCCGGGCACTGCAGGGCCATCGCCTCGTAGTCGCTGTTCAGCATCTCGGCGCCGATCCAGCGCCTCGTGAGATCGCAGGACTCGCAGCGTTGCTCTAAGTCGTCCATACGCCGTGCTTCCGAACTGTGCGGGCGGTGTGCACGATATCGTGCATATGAAGTCTACATCGTTAAGAAGCGATTAGGAAAGCGGCTGTCCGGGCCGTTGCCGGCGATCACTCGCGACGGCGGAAGCATGCTTGACTCTGTGAGAACAAAATAGGAACGTATTGGTCCAGCCGCTAGCCATGAGAGGGAGTTTCGCCATGTCCGCACCGCGTTCCCAGCCCGAGCACAGCCACTACGAGAAGGCCTGCGATCAGGCGATCGCGATGTGCGACGGCAACCTGCGCAGCACCATCAAGGCGCTCATCATGGCCAATGAATATCTGGAAGCCGAGCTCGAGGAATTACAGGCCGCGATCACCGCCGGCTGCGTTCCGGCGCAGAGCCAGGCGGCGAGCGACGCCGCTTAACATCCGGGGCACCAGCGATGACCGATGTCACCTACTACGTGGCGTTGCCCTTCATGCAGGACGACGACGGCACGCCGGTCGCCGGCAATGCCGAGGAATGCCAGAGCTCGGCGATCGCGCTGCGCCGTGCGGAGACGATGTCGCGAATGCCGGGCAGCATCGGCGCGGTCGCATTCAGCCGCACCGGCGATCCTGCGATCGGCGAATTCGGCGACGCCAAGCTGTTGCGCGCCTACGGCAACGTGCCGGAGGATCTGAGCGCGCTCTAATCCCCGGAGCGTTTTCGAGCGAAGTCTAGGATTCGTGGCGCCGCTGCGCCTTGCGCACATACATCGCCCGGTCGGCCTCATCGAGGACGCGCTCGACATCCGAATGCGCGGTGAGGATCGCGACGCCCGCGGAGGCGCCGGCGGAAACGTGGTTGCCACGGAACATGAAGGTCAGGCGGTCGATCGCCTCCTCCAGCGCCGCGGCCTTGGCTCTCGCATCGGTCTCGCTGAGATTCCACAGCAGCACGGCAAACTCGTCGCCACCGAGACGGCCGACCACGTCGGACGCGCGCACCTGATCCGATATCGCGGCAACGATCGCCTTCAGCACCTCGTCGCCCGCTGCATGCCCGAAGCTGTCGTTGATCGGCTTGAGACGGTCGACGTCGAGCACGATCAGCGCGCCGGAGGCGTGATAGCGCTTGATGAAGGAGAGCGAACGGGCGAGTTCGCGCTCGAAGCCGCGCCGGTTCAGGATGTCGAGCAGGAAGTCGGTCTCGGACGAGGCCTGCAGCTCCTCGATCCGGGCCTGGGCCCGCGCCAGCTGTGCCCGCAGCCTGCGGATCGTCGATTTGTCGCTGGATGCGACCGCCCCGCGCGTAGACGCTTCGGTTCCAGCCCGTTTTGTTCCGGCCTGTTTGCTTCCGGCCTGCTTACGTCCGGCCTTGCCAGGCCCGGATTTGCGCGCGGCCGTTGTGCCTTTGCGTCGTTTCGATGCCCCCGAGGCGGCCGCCGTCGTCTTCTTCATGCGCATCCTTGTTGAGGCCTGCTTATGAAGGCTTGCCGGGATTCACCAAGACAGGATAGTCCATTCTAACTCCCTTGCCACGCCTTGGATGACGCCCGGGCCGCCCCTATAATCGGCCTATGCTTTTGGATTCCTGCACAGAATTGAAGAGATGACCGCTCCGATCGCCATCATCATGGGAAGTCAGTCCGACTGGGGGACCATGCGCCACGCCGCCGACACGCTGGCTGCGCTTGGTATTGCCTGCGAAACGCGCATTGTTTCGGCCCACCGCACCCCCGATCGGCTCTATGCCTTCGCCAAGGGCGCCAAGGCTGCCGGCCACAAGGTGATCATCGCCGGCGCCGGCGGTGCGGCCCACCTGCCGGGCATGGCGGCCGCGCTGACGGAGCTGCCGGTGTTCGGGGTTCCCGTCGAGTCGAAGGCGCTGTCCGGCGTCGATTCGCTCTATTCGATCGTGCAGATGCCAGCCGGGATCCCGGTCGGAACGCTCGCGATCGGCAAGGCCGGCGCGATCAATGCCGCCTTGCTCGCGGCAAGCGTGCTCGCGCTCAACGATGCTGCCCTGGCCGGCCGGCTTGCGGCCTGGCGACAGCAGCAGACCGACGCGGTCAAGGACCATCCGGAGGGTACGGCGTGACGGCTTCAAACGCAGTGAAGCTGAAGCCGGGCGACACCATTGGAATCCTCGGCGGCGGACAATTGGGCCGGATGCTGGCGATGGCCGCAGCGCGCCTCGGGCTCCGCTGCCAGGTGTTTTCGCCCGACCCGGACTCGCCGGCCTTCGACGTGGTGCAGAACGCGACCTGCGCGGAATATGCCGACGTCGAGGCGCTCGAACTGTTCGCCAACGACGTCGACGTCGTCACCTATGAGTTCGAGAACGTCCCGGCCGCGACCGCCATGGTGCTCGCCGCGCGACGCCCGGTGCTGCCGGCGCAGAAGATCCTCGAGACCACGCAGGACCGGCTGATCGAGAAGGATTTCGTCAGCAAGCTCGGCATCGGCACTGCTGATTATGCCGACGTCTCCTCGGTCGCGACGCTGCGCGCGGCGATCGAACGGATCGGCCTGCCCGCGGTGATCAAGACCCGCCGCTTCGGCTATGACGGCAAGGGCCAGGCGATCATCCGCGCCGGCGACGACCTCGAACAGGTCTGGCAGGACCTCGGCACCAAGTCGGCGATCCTCGAGGCCTTCGTGACGTTCGAGCGCGAGATCTCGGTGATCGCGGCCCGCTCCGCGTCCGGCGAGGTCGAGTGCTTCGACGTCACCGAGAACGAGCATCGCGACCACATCCTGAAAATTTCCCGCGCGCCCGCCGCGATCCCCGAGGAGCTATCCGCACAGGCGCGGGCGATCGCCGAAAAGATCGCCACGGCGCTCGACTATGTCGGCGTGCTTGCGGTGGAGCTGTTTGTCGTGCCCGGCAATGGCGCGGCGACGGTGCTGGTCAACGAGATCGCGCCACGCGTGCACAATTCCGGCCACTGGACGCTCGACGGCGCCTCGATCTCACAGTTCGAGCAGCACATCCGCGCGATCGCCGGCTGGCCGCTCGGCAAGCCGGTGCGCCATGGCGAGGTCACCATGACCAACCTGATCGGCGACGATATCCTGAGCTACGAGCAGTGGCTCACCGTCCCCGGCGTCACCGTGCATCTCTACGGCAAGGGCACGCCGCGCCCCGGCCGCAAGATGGGGCACGTCACCGAAGTGACGCCGCCCCGCAAGCCTTGATCCGCCACGCTTCGCAGCGGCATTCGCGACAGATCGATGGAAGCGGGATCGTGGCTGCCACGATCCCGTTTTGCCGGTCAGGTCTTCACGCCGGCAACGACACCGGTCGGCTCGTCGCTGAGCCAGCGATAGATCACGCCGCCCAAGGCACCGCCGATCAGCGGCGCGACCCAGAACATCCAGAGCTGCGCCACCGCCCAGCCGCCGACGAACAGTGCCGGCCCGGTGCTGCGCGCCGGGTTCACCGAGGTGTTGGTGACGGGAATGCTGACCAGATGGATCATCACCAGCGCAAGGCCGATCGCGAGCGGCGCGAAGCCGGCGGGCGCCTTGCCATGGGTCGATCCCATGATGATGAACAGGAACATCATGGTCATCACCACTTCGGTGATGAAGCACACCACCATGCTGTACTGGCCGGGTGAATGCGCATCATAGCCATTGGAGGCGAAGCCCTTGCTGACGTCAAAGCCGGGCGCGCCGCTGGCGATCACATAAAGCAGCCAGGCCGCGATGATGGCACCCACGACCTGCGCGATGATGTAGGGCAGCACCTGGCCGCCCGGAAAACGCCCACCCGCAGCCAGCCCGACCGTGACGGCCGGGTTGAGGTGGCAGCCCGAGATATGGCCGATCGCATAGGCCATGGTCACCACGCTGAGCCCAAACGCCAGTGACACGCCGACCAGGCCGATGCCGACCTGCGGAAAGCCGGCTGCGATCACCGCGCTGCCGCAGCCGGCAAATGTGAGCCAGAACGTACCGATGGCCTCGGCCGCGTATTTCTTCATCGCCATGTGGCATCTCCCCTATTTCCAATGTCCGAAGTTCTCAAAACTCCGGGAACGGCCCCGATCCCGGCGCCAAATCACCCAAATCAGGGCCGCACAAAGGCATTTTCGCCCCATTTCGTGGCTTTACTAGGCCCGAAAGTCACTCGACCGGTGGACATCTGCGCGTTTGTCTGATACATGCGCGCGCCTAGGGTTAAGAGGCAGGCCTTTTGCCGCCCCTTCACCTCGCCAGAATTCCGAACCGATCAATTCAAAAGAGGATGCCGCGTGCAGGTTCTCGTCCGCGATAACAATGTCGACCAAGCTCTCAAGGCGCTGAAGAAGAAGATGCAGCGCGAGGGCATTTTCCGCGAGATGAAGCTCCGCGGTCACTACGAAAAGCCCTCTGAGAAGAAGGCTCGCGAAAAGGCCGAAGCCGTGCGCCGCGCACGCAAGCTGGCGCGCAAGAAGCTGCAGCGCGAAGGCCTGCTGCCGATGAAGCCGAAGCCGGTGTTTGGCGCCGGTCCGGGTGGCGATCGCGGTGGCCGTCCTGGTGGTCCGGGCGCTGGTCGCGGCCCCCGCTGAACCGTTTTGCAGATCTGGAAGTCTAACAGCGCGGGCCCCGGGCCCGCGTTGTCGTTTTGAAGCGAGCCTCGTTCCGGGGTACCAATGCAAAATTACCGGCAGGAGCGTTTTGCATAATGGCTGCTTCGGCGCTCCGCCCCCTTCCCCCAGGACCAGTACATCCAGGGACTGCGCACCGCCGTCGCGCATCGCAACTCATCATCGCTGCAGTGGCTCTCGGCCTGCCGCTCGGAGGCTGCTCCTTCGATCTCGGATCATGGGGCTCGGACGACAAGCCTAAACCGGCTGCCACCGCCGACAAGCCGGCTGCCGACACGATCACGCCGCAGGACATCAACAGCGCCAAGGATCACGCCACGCGCGGCCAGGTGCTGGCGCATTCCGGCAAGCTCGACGAGGCGCAGGCGGAATTTGAGCAAGCGCTGACGACCGATCCCTACAACATCCAGGCTCTGTATGGCCGTGGCCTGATCTATCAGGGCCGTGGGCAACATCAGCAGGCGATCGACGATTTCACGGCGGCCAGCGGGCTGTCGCCGCAGAAGGCCGAGCCTCTGGTCAGCCGCGCCACCAGCTATCTCGCGCTCGACAAGGCCAAGCAGGCCGTCGCCGATCTCGACGAGGCCGTGCAGGCCGATCCCAACAATGTTGCGGCGTGGAGCGCGCGCGGCCAGGCCTATGAGCGACTTGGCGACAAGGCCAAGGCGGCGGCGTCCTACAATCACGCCCTGGCGCTGCGGCCAAGGGACGAGACCGCGCGCAGCGGGCTGGCGCGCACCGGCGGATAATTGTTCGGCTTACTTCGGCGAGTTCGGCTTACTTCGGCAAGACGGCGTGGAACATCGACTTCATGCCGGAGAACACGTCGTCGGTCACCGAGCTGCGCTCACTGGTCCGCTCGTTCTTGGGCGCCGGCATGGCGGCGTCGGCGCGCAGGTCGAGCGGGGCCTGCAGCACCGGAACCGGAATATCGGCCGGCGGCGTCAGCCGGTTCGAATCCTGAGCGCTGGCGGCGTAGGGCGGACGCGACTGCGAGGATTGATCGGCATTCTCGCCGGATGGGTTCGACACCATGATCGGCGGCGGCAAGGGGCGGATCGCCGACGCGGCGGCCGGACGCTGCTGGTCAGGCAGGCGGGCAAGATCGGTACGCGCCGCATCCTGGGAGCGCGCAGCATCCTGCGGACGCTCCTTGCGCAACCGCTCGATGGCGGCGCGGGCAAGATCGTTGGCGTCGCGATTTTCCTCAGGCGTGACCGCGGCCTCGGCCGGCGCGGCTGACGTCGCAGGAGCGGAAAGCTGCGGCGCGGCAGCTGGCGCGGCCTTCGCGACCGCCTTCGGCGCCACCGGACGATGGCGCGAGTCGGCGAGGATGCTGGCGGTATCGGCGGGCGCATCAGGCTTCGAGTCGGCAGCCTTGGGGTCGGTAGATTTGGGCTCGGCGGGCTTCTCGGTGACGGTAGCCTTCTCGGACGCGGAGCGCTCGATCAGCGTGCGCTCGGACATGCCCTTGGCCTTCACGCCGGCTTCGGGGAGGCTGCTGACCACGGTGGACTTTTCGGCGGGCTTGGCGGCGGCCTTCGGATCGGCTTTGGGATCCACGGCGGCGGTCACGGCTGCGGCCGCCGGCGCTTCCGGCCTGGCCACGATGTAGTGATTAACGATGTACGCCCCGATGATGGTCGCTGCCACCGAGGGTAAGATGTCCATCACGAATTTCTTCAGGTAACTCAGCATGACCTGCCACTCCCCGCCCTGGTATTTCATGCTGGAACTTTGAGGCACATTCAGGGATCAACTGCGACGGATCGGTGGCAAACCCCCGTTCCGCCGTCACCTTTGGTGTCATCTTGGTTTCAGCCGGAGGCGCCCCCTGCGCAGGCCGCATCCACCTGCTAGATCATCGTGCAGCCGTTAACGGGTTATGAATTTCCACAGCCGCGCAGGCTCGGACCTGCCATTCGGCGCGCGCAGGGTTAAGGCGCCGCGTCAGGGCTTGAGTTCGACCTCAAGGAACACGATCTCGCTGGCCGTCTCGTTGAGCACGTCGTGCTGGACCCCGGCCTTGCGGAAGTAGGACTTGCCGACGGCGAGCTGCGCCTTCGAGCGCTCGCCGTTCGGCGCCACGATCGTCATCTCGCCCGCCGTGATCGGAACGATGACGTAGTCCATCTCATGGGTGTGGTGGCCAGTGGCGCTGCCCGGCGCGAGCCGCCACTCGGTCACGCGGACCTCCGCCGCATCCACCTGCACGTCCGATTTGGCGCTCAACATCGTCATTCTCTCCCATTACGGCACGAATACCATGAACACGAACACGGCGAAGACCACCATGTGAACGAGCCCGAACAGGATGTTGGTGCGGCCGGTTCCGAAGGTGAGCATGCTGACCATGAAGGTGAGCAGCAGGATCAGCATATGCTGGTTGCTGAGCCCGAGCACCAGCTGCTTGTCGAGCGCATAGGCGGCAACGGCCACCGCGGGAACCGTGAGCCCGATGGTGGCGATCGACGAGCCGAGCGCGAGGTTGATGCTCTTCTGCAGGTCGTTCTTGCGCGCCGCCGCCACCGCGGCAACGCTTTCCGGTAACAGGATCAGGGCCGCCACCACCAGGCCAGCGAAGGCCGGCGGCGCCCCGATCTTGACGGTCACGACATCGACCACCAGCGAGAATTTCTTGGCCAGCAGCACCACCGCCAGCAGCGAAGCCAGCAGCAGGGCAACGCTGATCGCCGTCATCCGGTCCGACATCACCTCGCCATGCGCCGCCGCCTCGTTGGCGCCGCTGACGAAATAGTCGCGGTGGCGAATGGTCTGGGTGTAGAGGAACACCGCATAAAGCAGCAGGGTCACCACGCTGATGACGGCGAGCTGGGCCGTGGAATAGACCGGCCCCGGCGCAGTGAGCGTAAAGTTCGGCATGTCGAGCGTGATGGTGGCGAGCACGAACAGCACGCTGAGGTAAAGGTTGGCGCCGGTGATCTGGAAATCCTGCTCGCGGTAGCGCAAGCCACCGATGAAGATGCAAAGCCCGACCAGGCCGTTGCAGACGATCATCACGACCGCGAACACCGTGTCGCGCGCCAGGGTCGGGGCCGGCGTGTCGCCCAGCATGATGGTCGAGATCAGCGCCACCTCGATGATCGTCACCGCCAGCGTCAGCAGCAACGTACCGAACGGCTCGCCGATCCGCTCGGCAATCATCTCGGCATGGTGGACGGCCGCAAAAACCGTGCCGAACAGGATCACGAGCAGCACGGCCGCGAACAGCCAGCCAGCGGCGGACGGTGCGAAGGCGTAGCCCGACGCCGTGACGGCGACGAACAACAGCATCGCCAGAACGGGATACAGCCAGGACGACCGTGGCATCGGTGCGTGCGCGCTCATGTCGTCAGCCCCCTCAATTCGACCGGCCCGATTATGCGACAGACGATCGCCGCCGTCAGCCTTTTGCGGCGTCGATAAACCGCCTCGCCGTCTCCATCGCACCGAAATCGTCGAGATTGTCGTGCCCGCCGCCGGGCAAACGCACGAACTGCTTGGGCTCACGGGCGAGGCCGAACAGGCGCTCGCCGAAGCGGATCGGGATCACCGGGTCGTTCGTGCCGTGCATGATCAGGAGCGTCACGGTAACGCCGGTGATTCGCCGGTCGGAGTGGAATTGATCCCGCATCAACAGGCTGACCGGCACATACCAGAAGTGCGCGCCGGCGACGTCGGCGGTCGATGTGTAGGGCGCCTCCAGGATCAGTCTGCCGACCGGATGTTCGGCAGCGAGCGCAACCGCGACGCCGGTGCCGAGCGAGAATCCCCAGGCCACGATCTGCTCGGCGCGGTAGCGCGCGGTGGTGAACGCGTAGGCCGCCGCGGCGTCCTGCAGCAGCCCCTGCTCGCTCGGAGATCCGCTCGACCCGGCGTAGCCGCGAAACGACAGCGCCACCAGCCCGGTGCCGTCGGCCGTGATGGCCTTGAAGCGCGCGACGCGGCCGGCAAGGAAATCGCCATTGCCATGAAAGAACAGCACCACGGGCCGGCCCGGCTTCGCCGGCACATGCCAGACGATGACCTTCTCGCCGTCGGCGGTGGTCAGGACATGCTCCTCGGCTTCGGGAAAGCCGGCGGCGGCCGGCGCGGTGCGCCCGACCGGCGGGATCGGAAACAGCAATTCGCGCTGCTTGACGAACAGCACCGCGAGCCCGCCGAGATAGACGACGACCGCTGCGATCACGAGCCATTTCAAGATTGCGAGTGCCAGCGCCATCACCGGTGGCCGCTTCTATGTCTTGCCGCGGAGCTTGCGCAGCTTCTCGACGTCGGACTTGATGCTGTCGGGGATTGGCCGGCAGGCGCACGCCTTTGCATGCGCGACATGCCACTTGATGCGCTGCTCGCGCGTGGCCCGGGGCGGCATGCGATGGGTTCGATGCCACTCCCGATTCAGGACCATTGCCGCCGCCCTACATCGCCTTGACGATGTTTTCGGTGACCTTCTTGGCGTCGCCGAGCAGCATCATGGTGTTGTCGCGGTAGAATAGCGGGTTGTCGATGCCGGCATAGCCCGACGCCAGCGAGCGCTTGATGAACATCACGGTGCCGGCCTTCCAGACCTGCAGCACCGGCATGCCGTAGATCGGCGAGGTCTTGTCCTCTTCCGCCGCCGGGTTGGTGACGTCGTTGGCGCCGATCACGAAGGCGATGTCGGCCTGGGCGAACTCGGAGTTGATGTCCTCGAGCTCGAACACCTCGTCATAGGGCACGTTGGCCTCGGCCAGCAGCACGTTCATGTGGCCGGGCATGCGCCCCGCCACCGGGTGAATGGCGTATTTCACCTCGACGCCTTCCTTCTTCAGGATGTCGCCCATCTCGCGCAGCGCGTGCTGGGCCTGCGCCACCGCCATGCCGTAGCCGGGCACGATGATGACCTTGGATGCGTTCTTCATGATGAAGGCGGCATCATCCGCCGAGCCAAGCTTGGCGGGCTTCTGCTCGCCCGAGCCGCCACCGGCGGCCGCGGTCTCGCCGCCGAAGCCGCCGAGGATCACCGAGATGAACGAGCGGTTCATCGCATGGCACATGATGTAGGACAGGATCGCGCCGGAGGAGCCGACCAGCGCGCCGGTGATGATCAGCGCCGAGTTGCCGAGCGTGAAGCCGATGCCGGCCGCGGCCCAGCCGGAGTAGGAATTCAGCATCGAGATCACGACCGGCATGTCGGCGCCGCCGATCGGGATGATCATCAGCACGCCGAGCGCCAGCGCGATGATGGTGATCAGCCAGAAGTCGAGCGCGCTGCCCGACAGCACGAGGCCGACGATGAAGAACACCAGCGCCAGCGCCAGCACGATGTTGATGACGTGGCGGAACGGCAGGATGATGGGCGCGCCGCTCATCCGGGCCGACAGCTTGAGGAACGCGATCACCGAGCCGGTGAAGGTCAGCGCGCCGATCGCGACGCCGAGCGACATCTCGACCAGGCTCTGCGGATGGATGTTGCCGGGCGTGCCGATGTCGAACGCCTCGGGCGCATAGAACGCACCGGCGGCGACCAGCACCGCGGCCATGCCGACCAGCGAGTGGAACGCGGCGACGAGCTCGGGCATCGAGGTCATCGGCACCCGGCGCGCGATCACCGCGCCGATGCCGCCGCCGATCGCGATCGCGACGATGACCAGCAGCCAGGCCACGCCGTCGGCCGGCGGATGGCTGGCCAGCGTGGTGGCGACGGCGATCGCCATGCCGATCATGCCGAACATGTTGCCCTGGCGCGACGACGCCGGGCTCGACAGGCCGCGCAGCGACAGGATGAACAGCACCCCCGCCACGAGATACAGAGCAGCAGCCAGATTGGCGTTCATCTCAGGTCCCCCTTTGTCTTCGTCACCCCGAGGTGCACGCCGCTCACTTTGCTTTCTTCTTGTACATCGCCAGCATGCGCTGGGTGACAAGGAAGCCACCGAAGATGTTCACGCAGGCGAAGATCAGCGCGACGAAGCCGAAGCCGCGGGCCCAGCCCGAGCCGCTCGAGACCATGCCGACGCCGACTGCGAGCAGCGCACCGACCACGATCACCGACGAGATCGCGTTGGTCACGCTCATCAGCGGCGTGTGCAGCGCAGGCGTCACCGACCACACCACGAAATAGCCGACGAACACGGCGAGAACGAAAATCGACAGCCGGAACACGAACGGATCGACGGCCTGCGCGAGATGCTCCATGGCTTCTCTCCTTACTTCGGCTGGAAGTTGGGATGGATGACGGCGCCGTCTTTGGTCAGCGCGGTGGCCTTCACCAGCTCGTCGTCCCAGTTGACCGCGAGCGCCTTGTTGGCCTTGTCGACCATCGTCTCGATGAACGAGAACAGATTGCGCGCATACAGGCTCGAGGCCGAAGCGGCGACGCGGCCGGCGACATTGGTGTAGCCGACGATCTTGATGCCATCTGTCTCGACGACCTCGCCGGGCCTGGCGCCCTCGACATTGCCGCCGCGCTCGACCGCGAGATCGACCAGCACCGAGCCGGGCTTCATCGATTTCACCATCTCGCCGGTGACCAGCTTCGGCGCCGGGCGGCCCGGGATCAGCGCGGTCGTGATGACGATGTCCTGCTTCTTGATGTGCTCGGCGGTGAGCGCGGCCTGCTTGGCCTGGTACTCCTTGGACATTTCCTTGGCGTAGCCGCCGGCGGTCTGCGCGTTCTTGAACTCCTCGTCCTCGACGGCGAGGAATTTCGCGCCAAGCGATTCCACCTGCTCCTTGGTGGCGGGGCGCACGTCGGTCGCGGTGACCACGGCCCCGAGCCGCCGCGCGGTCGCGATCGCCTGCAGGCCGGCGACGCCGACGCCCATCACGAACACTTTCGCGGCCGGAATGGTACCGGCGGCGGTCATCATCATCGGGAAGGCGCGGCCGAAGGCCTCGGCGCCTTCGATCACGGCGCGGTAGCCGGCCAGGTTGGCCTGCGAGGACAACACGTCCATCACCTGGGCGCGGGTGATGCGCGGCATCAATTCCATCGCGAAGGCGGCAATGCCGGCATCGGCCATCGCCTTCAGCGCGGCATCATTGCCGTAGGGATCCATGATCGCGATGACCAGCGCACCGCGCCTGTACTTCGAGAGTTCGGAGGCCTCGGGCCGCTTCACCTTGATGATGATGTCGGCGTCCTTGAGCGCGTCGGCGCTGACGGTGGCGCCAACCGCGGTGAACTCCGAATCGGGCAGGCCGGACTTGATGCCCGCGCCCGGCTCGACCGCGACCTCGGCGCCGATCGCCTTGAACTTCTTGATGGTGTCGGGCGAGACCGCAACCCGCGGCTCGGACGGATCAATTTCCTTGGCAACGGCAATCTTCATGGGCCCTCCGGCGGCGCGAGCCGCGCACGCGTCTTCAAACTAGCGTTATTTTCGCCAGATTGGATACCCGGTTTTTACACCCGGGTTCGATCAGGAATTCTGGCACCGCCGCGGGACGGCGATGCCGGTAGCCGATCAGGGATCAGACCAGGAAATAAGCCATCAGGGCGAGAATGATGGCGACGGTGATGCTGCCGTATTTGACCAGGATGAGAAACCCCTCGTAGGTCTGCTCATGCGCCACGTAGTCGTTGCCGTCGGCGGTCGTGTAGGCCACTTCGCTATGGTCTGCCATCGCTGTCCCCAGTCAGAAATTCGCGTTCTGCGAGCCATTACCGCAAACGGGTTGGCAGGGCAACGGCGCGGTCCCGATCGGGCGATTTGAAGCGCAAATCGTCCCCGGCCCAGACGGTCGAGCGACGGCCAGCGGCCGCCGCGGGGGCAGGATTGATCTCCCAAACGCGAGCGTCATGGAAGGATCATGCCGTCAGGCGCAAAAACGCCGAATGACCCTGCCCGAACACCGGCCCGGCCAACCGTGCAGCGGAGGGCCGTTTGGCCTCAACCCATCGCCTCCAGCTCGTCGATCATGCCGGCGATGACGGACAGGCCGCCGTCCCAGAATTTGGGGTCCTTGGCGTCGAGCCCGAACGGTCGCAGCAGCTCGGAATAATGCTTGGTGCCGCCGGCCGCGAGCATGTCGAGATAGCGCTCGGCGAAACCGTCGGACGCATGCTCGTAGACCGCATAGAGCGAGTTCACCAGGCAATCGCCGAACGCGTAGGCATAGACGTAGAACGGCGAGTGGATGAAATGCGGGATGTACATCCAGAACGTCTCATAGCCCGGCTTGATCTCGATCGCGGGCCCCAAGCTCTCGGCCTGCACGCTGAGCCAGATCTGGCCGATCCGCTCGGCGGTGAGCTCGCCGTTCTTGCGCTCGGTGTGAACCGCGCGCTCGAATGAATAGAACGCGATCTGCCGCACCACTGTGTTGATCATGTCCTCGACCTTGCCCGCGAGCAGCGCCTGGCGCTGCTTTGCGTTTTTGGTCTGGGACAACAGCCGCCTGAAGGTCAGCATCTCGCCGAACACGCTCGCGGTTTCCGCCAGCGTCAGCGGCGTCGGCGCCATCAGCGCGCCGTTCTTCGCCGCCAGCACCTGATGGACGCCATGGCCGAGCTCATGCGCCAGCGTCATCACGTCGCGCGGCTTGCCCTGATAATTCATCAGCACATAGGGATGCGCCGACGGCGTGGTCGGATGCGAGAACGCGCCGGGCGCCTTGCCGGGACGGACCGGCGCATCGATCCAGCGATCGGCGAAGAAGCGCTCCGCGATCTCGGCCATCCGGGGCGAGAAGCCGTTATAGGCCGACAGCACCATGTTGCGCGCCTCGGGCCAGGCGATGGTGCCGGTCGCGGCAAACGGCAGCGGCGCGTTGCGGTCCCAATGCGGCAGCTTCTTCTTTTTGAACCAGCCGGCCTTCAACGCGTAATAGCGGTACGACAGTTTCGGATAGGCCGCGCGCACCGAGGCGACCAGCGCATCGACCACCTCGCGCTCGACGCGGTTGTTGAGATGGCGGGAGTCCGCGACATCCTGGAAGCCGCGCCAGCGGTCGGAGATTTCCTTGTCCTTGGCGAGCGTGTTGGTGATCAGCGCGAAGGTGCGCTCATTGTCCTTGAAGGTCTTGGCGAGCGCCTGCGCGGCGGACTTGCGCTTGTCCCCCGCCTTGTCCTGCAACAGGTTCAGCGTCGGCTCGATCGCGAGCTCCTTGCCTGAGACCTTGAAGCGCAGGCCGGAGATGGTCTGGTCGAACAGCCGGTTCCAGGCGGCGTAGCCGCTCTGCGCCTTTTCGTGGAACAGCTGCTCGACGCGATCCTCGAGCTGGTACGGCTTGTCCTTGCGCAGATCCTCGATCCACGGCCGGTAATGACCGAGCGCGGGTTCGGCCATCGCGCGCTCGATCACGTCATCGTCAACGCGATTGAGCTCCAGCGCGAAGAACAAGAGATGCACCGACGCCGCCGTCAGCCGCTCGGACACATCGCCATAGAATTTCGAAATCGCGGGATCGACGCTGTCGCCGGCATGGACGAGGCCGGCATAGGAGCCGAGACGGCCGGCCAGGTCGTCGATCGCCTCGTAGCGCCTGACCGCCTCGGCAAGCCACCTCCCGCCGCCCTCTTTGGCGGTATTTTCGGCCAGCTTGCCCTTGTAATCGGTCTCAAACGCGACGCAATCTGCATCCATTTTCTGTAGGTCACGGGCGACTTCTGGCGCGTCGATACCGGAGTAGAGATCCGCCAGATTCCATTCCGGCAGCTTGCCGGTCTTGCCGGCCGGCTTTTTCGCCGCCGGTCCGGCTGCGGCCGGCTTGCGTTGCGCGACCGTCTTGCGTAACGCGGATTCCTTGCGGAGGGCTGCCTTGCTGAGAGCAGACTTGTTCGGAGCAGATTTGGAGCGCGAGGTCATCTTGTTCGAAACCTTAGTTCAGTCGGAAAGATGTCGGCGGCGGCGGAATGAAAGCGGGTTTGCAACGTTTAAGAGTGCGTTAATCGGCATCGGCGACAGTGCCCCGATTCGAGACAAATAAACGTAGCGTGCGGGGAAAACCATGGCTGCCACCATTTTGATCGCCGATGATGACGCAGTACAGCGTCGTTTGGTAGAAAACATGGTGCAGAAGTGCGGCTATGAGCCCCTCGTCGTGGACAGTGGCGACGCGGCGATAGCGGCACTGACCGCATCCGAGACGCAGGCGATCGACGCCGTCGTGCTCGACCTCGTGATGCCGGGCCTCGACGGTCTCGGAGTCCTCGCAAAAATTCGTGAAGCTGGTTTGAACGTCCCGGTCATTGTGCAGACCGCGCATGGCGGGATCGACAATGTGGTGTCGGCGATGCGCGCCGGCGCCCAGGATTTCGTCGTCAAGCCGGTCGGCTTCGAACGGCTGCAGGTGTCCCTGCGCAACGCGCTCAACGCCTCCGCCCTCAAGGGCGAATTGCAGCGCATCCGGCACAGCCGCGAGGGCCGGCTGACCTTCTCCGACATCATCACCCGCAGCGAGGCCATGGCCGGGGTGCTGCGCACCGCGCAGAAGGCCGCCTCCTCGACGATCCCGGTGCTGATCGAGGGCGAGTCCGGCGTCGGCAAGGAACTGTTCGCGCGCGCCATCCACGGCAGCAGCGAGCGCAAGGCGAGGCCGTTCGTCGCAGTGAACTGCGGTGCGATCCCGGACAATCTCGTCGAATCGATCCTGTTCGGCCATGAGAAGGGCGCCTTTACCGGCGCTACCGAGCGCCATCAGGGCAAGTTCGTCGAGGCCCATGGCGGCACGCTGTTCCTCGACGAGGTCGGCGAATTGCCGCTGGCCACGCAGGTGAAACTGCTGCGCGCGCTGCAGGAAGGCACCGTCGAGGCGGTCGGCGGCCGCAAGCCGGTCAAGGTCGATGTCCGCATCATCTCGGCGACCAACCGCAAGCTGCTCGATCTCGTGAAGGGCGGCCAGTTCCGCGAGGACCTGTTCTATCGGCTGCACGTGCTGCTGCTGACCATTCCGGCGCTGCGGCAGCGGCGCGAAGACATTCCGCATCTGCTGCGGCATTTCCTGGCGCGGTTCTGCGCCGAGGAAAACCGCAACATCACCGGCATCACCGGCGAGGCGATGGCGCATCTCGCCCAGCTCGATTGGCCGGGCAACATCCGCCAGCTCGAGAACACGGTGTACCGCGCCGTGGTGATGAGCGATGGCGACCAGCTCGGGCTGGCCGATTTCCCGCAGGGGTCGGCGCATCCGGCGCCGGAGGGCAAATCCTTGCAGGGCGAGCCGCTGGTGGTGTCGCCGTCCACGGCACCTGCCATGATTTCCGGTAATGATATACCGGTTGCAGCCCCCCTCCCCACCGCGGGCGGCCTCCCGATGCTCAATGCTGCGGGCGAGGTGCGCCCCCTGGAAGATCTCGAGAACGAGATCATCCGCTTCGCGATTTCGCATTATCGCGGACAGATGTCGGAGGTCGCGCGCCGGCTCAAGATCGGCCGCTCGACCCTCTACCGCAAGCTCGACGAAGCTGCGGCCGGCACGCGCACAAGCGACGCCAGCTAGGCGCAGGCGCCGGCAAGACCATACCAGGGAACCTTTTGAACCGTGTCGTGGCGGTGACAGACAAAGGCTGTGCCGCGTGGCAAAAACGCACGGCCCGAGCGAAATCAGCTGCTTCGAGGTCAGTTTGTCGTGAGTTGCCCCGTATGGCGCTGGCTGCATAAGAGCGGCAAATGTATCGTCTGCGTCAATTGCGTGCAGGCGTGCGAGTCGATCGAAGAGCCGGCGCTTTCGCGCAAGCTATGAAACCAAATACTGACTTGAACTGTTCCAGAGAGCGAGGGGCAGTTCCACCCAGGGGGTGCGATAATGCGTGACTGTTCGAACCATCGTCGAGGATTTGACCGCGTCTTGATGGCCGTCGCGGCGACCTTCCTCACGGTGTCCGCGACCTCAGCCTTCGCGCAGGACACGCCTCGCTCCAGCGCCTCGGAACTCGCGATCGACGCCGCGATCCCGCGCCCCGAACCGGCCAATGTGCCGCCGCCGACCGCAGGCGATTTCAAGGCCGACACCACCGCCGCGCTCCCCGACGCAGCCAAGCCGGCAGATGTGAAGCCGGCCGGCGTGCAGGCCACCGAGGCCAAACCTGCTGATGCGAAGCCGGTTGACGCCAAACCGGCAGAGCCCAGCACGGCCAAGGCCGCCGAGCCGAAGCCCGCCGATGTCGCCACGACGCCGGCAACGACGCCCGCCGATGCGCCCAAGGCAGATACCGCCAAGACGGATACTGCGAAGACAGATCCCGCGGTCGTGCCGCCTCCGGCATCACCCGCCGCTGCAACTGCCACAGCGCCTTCGGCAAGCCCCGCGCCGGCGACGGCCGCAGCTCCGGCTGCCGAACCCGCGAAGGCTGCGAGCAACGTTGCCGCCGAGGATCTGCCGGTTGCCGACAGACTGCGCGAACAGCTCGCCGGCAAGTCGCTGCGCACCTTCGATCGCAAGAATGAGCGCGCGGCGGCCGAGAAATTCTATTCGGCCCGCGACTACGCGCCGGTCTTCACCAAGGCCGGCAAGTTGACCGAAGCCGGCAAGGGCGTGATCGCCCGCCTGAAGGACGCGGCCGCCGACGGCCTCGATGTTTCAGACTATCCGGTGCCGGATTTCGCCGCGGCCACGACATCAGATGCGCTGGCCGACGCCGAGCTGAAGCTCGCGGCCAGCATGCTGGACTATGCACGCCAGGCCCAAAGCGGCCGCATGCACTGGTCGCAGGTGTCGGCCGACATCCTTTATCCGGAGCATCCGATCGATGCGGCGGAAGTCTTCGCGCATGTGACCTCCGCCAAGGACGCCTCCGCCGCGCTCGACAGCTACAACCCGCCGCAGAAGCTCTACAAGGAGCTGAAGCAGAAGCTCGCCGAGCTGCGCGGCCAGGGCGACGGCCCGGTCATCACGATCGCCGACGGCCCCGCGCTCAAATACGTGCCGGCGCGCAAGAAGCAGGCCGCGGTCGAGATGGACGATCCGCGCGTGCCGGACCTGCGCAGCAAGCTCGGCGTCACCGAGAATGCCGACAGCACCAAGTATGACGCGACGTTGGCGCGTGCCGTGGAGAAATTCCAGAACAGCGTCGACCTCAAGCCATCAGGCGTGCTCGATGAGCGCACGGTCAAGGCGCTGAACAGTCCGAAGCGCGACCGCCAGATCGACGCCGTGATCGTCAACATGGAGCGCTGGCGCTGGCTGCCGCGCCAGCTTGGCGCCGCCAATGTCGGCAACGCCTATGTGATCCTCAACATCCCCGACTACACGCTGAAGGTGATGCAGAACGGCGCGCAGGTCTGGACCACGCGCGTGGTGACCGGCAAGCCCGGCCAGCACGCCACGCCGCTTTTGACCGAGACGATGAAGTACATCACGGTCAACCCGACCTGGAACGTGCCGCCGTCGATCATCTACAACGAGTATCTGCCGGCCCTGCAGCAGGACCCGACGGTGCTGCAGCGCATGGGGCTGAGGCTCGAGCGCAACCGCGACGGCTCGATCCACATCTCGCAGCCGCCGGGTGAAGCCAACGCGCTCGGCCGCATCCGCTTCAACTTCCCGAACAAGTTCCTGGTCTATCAGCACGACACGCCGGACAAGAACCTGTTCGCCAGGGACGAGCGCGCCTTCAGCCACGGCTGCATGCGCGTGCAGAACCCGGATCAGTACGCTTCGGTGCTGCTCAACATCGCGATGCCGAACGACCATTACACGCCGGAGAAGATCCGCAGCATGTACGGCTCGAGCGAGATCGACCTGAAATTCGCGACGCCGATCCCGGTCAACATCACCTACCAGACCGCGTTCGTGGACGACGCCGGCAAGCTGCAAATCCGCCGGGACGTCTACGGCCGCGACGCCACCATGCTGTCGCTGCTCAAGAACAGCCGCAGCAAGGATCTCGAGACCGTGGTGGCACATTCGCAGCCGAGCTATTCGCGTCCACCGAGCAGCAGCCTGCCCCCGGGCGTCAACGTCGCCGGCGACAACAGCGGCTTTAATTCCTCCGGACCGAACTTCTTCGAGCGCCTGTTCGGAGGATTCGGACAGGCGGAGCCGCAGCCGGTCCGTCGCGGCCAAGCCCAGCAGCAGCGCCGGGTGATCACCCGCTAAGCTGTTTCTCCGGCCAGATTGAGATAAATTTTCAAGTAAAATCAACGATCTCGCTCAAAAAGCGGGATCGTTTATGTTAACCATTACCCACCTCTGCCGCGGAACTGGGCTATCTTTTGCCACAGTCGCCCAGTTAGTTAAGCCTAACTTGGGGGCGGGTCGGTAAACCTCGGTTAACCGTCCCGCTTTAAGAAAGCGTTCACCGTCTTTCGCGGGGGGTCTGCGAAAGGTGCCGACCGAACGCTCGTCGACTTGGGTGGGCTCATTAGTGCTGGCTGTCTTCGCACGCCGCTGCAATCTGCTGTCGCTGCCTAAGGCCGGGTACCAAGTCGGCCTGAGCGCGCTGTTGCTATTGGCGGGCGCGGGATCTGTGCACGACGCGACGGCGCTGAACCAGACCCGCACCCTCTCCTTCCACCACACCCATTCCGGCGAAGACCTCACCGTCACCTTCAAGCGTGATGGCCGCTACGACGAAGCCGCGCTGAAGCAGCTCAATCACTTCCTGCGCGACTGGCGCTCCCAGGATGAGACGGTGATGGACCGTCACTTGTTCGACATCCTCTGGGAAGTCTATAGCGACGTCGGCGGCAAGCAGCCGATCCAGATCATCTCCGCCTATCGCGCCCCCGCCACCAACGCCATGCTCCGCCGCCGCTCCTCGGGCGTTGCGCGCCACAGCCAGCACATGCTGGGCCATGCGATGGACTTCTTCATCCCGGGCGTACCGCTGGAGCAGATTCGCTTCGCCGGCCTCCGCCTGCAACGCGGCGGCGTCGGCTTCTATCCGACCTCGGGCTCGCCGTTCGTCCATCTCGACACCGGCAGCATTCGCCACTGGCCCCGCATGACCCGCGATCAGCTGGTCAGGGTGTTCCCCGACGGCCGCACCGTCCATGTCCCGACCGACGGCACGCCGCTGAAGGGCTATGAGCTCGCCAGGGCCGACATCGAACGCCGCGGCGATGGTGACAATGCAGCTGTTATCAGCAAGCCGAACCTGTTCGCGAAACTGTTCGGCGCCGGCAAGTCGGGCGACGACGAGGACGAAGGTTCGTCTGCTGTGAACGACAAGCCCGCGGCCAATACCGTGGTCGCAGCCGCAGCGCCCGCCAAAGCCGCCGATCCCGTTCCGATGCCGCGCGCCAAGCCGCAGCAGTTCGCCGCCGCCATCCAGCTTGCCGCCGCCGACGCGCAGCTCGTCCCGATGCCGAAGGCCAAGCCCGCGGTGCAAGTGGTGCAGACGGCCGAGAGCACCGCGCCGCAATCGCCCGCTGACATCATCAATGCCCGCGGCTTCTGGGGTGACGATTCAGCGGCGCCGAAGCAGGCATCGGCGGCGCAGATCGCCGCGCTGAAGGCCCGTGAAGCCGTCGGCGCCGCCGACCCGCAGACCACCGCCAGCGCGACCGAGAACTTCAACAAGGCACTCGCCTACGTTCCGGCCAGCTCGCCGGTCGATCGCGCCAACATCGTCGCGGCGACGGCGCCGATCCCGCGCAATGTACGGCCGACCCGCAATGCGGCTGCGCCGGCCACCGAAATCAACACCGTCGTTGCGAAGGGCGCGCCCGGCCAGGGCGTGATCACCACGTCGGCGCGGATCTCTGCTGCCAAAGGCAACGACGTCTGGATGCGCGTGGTGATGCTGGCGCCGAGCGCGAGCACCGGCATGCTGACCACGGTGCTGGGCGACACCGACATGAGCCTGATGCGGGCGCACTTCGTGAAGCCGCAGGCCGCCGTCGCCATGACCTTCTCGGAAGATCCGATGATGGGCATGACCTGCGACCGCTTCTCGGGCTCGGCGACAAGTCTCCTGACGACCCAGTCGTTCGTGCTGCGCACCGCCTCGCTGCGGTAAGCTCTTCCCACAACATCCTTCATCGAGCCGGTCAGGCCGGCAGTCCTGCCTTGAGCAGGCCGGCCTCGTAGCGCGCCCGGTCGGGTTCGCGCTTGTAGTGCTGGGTCGTCAGATGGGCGGCGACCGAGAAGGCCGGCTCGCGCTTCATCACCTCGGCGGCGTGCGCGGAGGCCGCCACCGGGTTGCCCATCTGCGCCAGGGTCGCCGCGAGGAAGGCATGATGGGTGTGGTCGGCCCGCGTGATCCGCGAGAACGCCTCGGCCGCATCGGCGTATTTCTCGGCACAATAGCAGGCGCGGCCGAGATGGCTCCAGAAGCGCTCCGGATGGAACGGATTGAGGCGCATCGCCCGCTTGATCCAGTCAATGCCCTCCTCCGGCCGCCCGAGCCAGGTCAGCAGCTCGCCCTGCTGCACCACGACGAGGTCATAGTTCGGGTTGAGCGCGAGCGCGCGCTCCTGATGGAAGGCTGCCTTGTCATGGTCGTCGCGGTTGAGGTTCAGCGCGGCGAGGATCCGGTGCACGTCGCTGTCGTTGTCGTCGAGCTTGAGGGCGATCTCGAGCTCTGCGGCCACCTGGGCGAAGGTCGCGTCGCGATCCTCGCACCAATTGTAGACCCAGGTCTGCCCGAGCACGCAGGCCCGCCAGGCGTGCGCATGTGCATAGTTGGGGTCGAGCACGATGGCCCGCTCGAGCAGGCGCTGCGCCTCCGCATTGTCGTCGCGCGCCGAGCGATGATGCAGCACCTTGGCAGCCAGCACGCACTCATAGGCTGCCATGTTGTCGGTCGGCTTGCGCTTGACGCGGTCATGCGTGGCGGCCTCGACGCGCCCCGGCAGCGTCGACACGATCGCGCGCGTCATCTCGTCCTGGATGGCGAAGATATCGGCCAGCTCGCGGTCGTAGCGCTCGGCCCAGACGTGCCGGTCCGCCTCGGCATCGATCAGCTGCACCGTGACGCGGATCCGACCGCCGGCCTTGCGCACGCTGCCCTCCAGCACATAGTCGACCGCGAATTCCTTCGCGACGTCCTGCACCTTCACGGCCTTGCCCTTGTACACAAAGGTCGAGTTGCGCGAGATCACCAGCAGATCGTGGAAGCGCGACAGCTCGGTGATGATGTCCTCGGTGAGCCCGTCGGCGAAGAATTCCTGCTCCGGATCGCCGCTCATGTTGACCAGCGGCAGCACCGCAATCGACGGCTTCCTGGCGACGACGGGCGCCGCCGCCGCCCCCTTCGGGTGCTCGGCAACGGCCCTGGCATCCGACGAGAGATGGACGCGGAAAACCCGGATCGGGCGTGCGATGTTCTTGACGGTCTGATCGCCGAGATCCTCGAAGCTCAGATCTTCCAGGCGATCGCCGACCTGATCGCGGACCGCGCCGGAAATGCAGATGCCGCCGGGCTCGGCCAGCACCTCGAGGCGCGACGCGACATTGACGCCGTCGCCGAAGATGTCGGCGCCGTCAACGATCACATCGCCGAGATTGATGCCGATACGAAACTGCATCCACCGTGCCGGCGCGACGTCGGTGTTGCGTTTGGCCATCCGGCGCTGGACCTCGGCCGCGCACAGCACCGCATCGACGACGCTGTGGAACTCGACCAGCAGGCCGTCGCCGGTGGTCTTGATGATGCGGCCGCGATTCTTGGTGATGGCGGGATCGATCAGTTCGATCCGATGGGTCTTGAGGCGCGCAAGGGTGCCCGTCTCGTCAGCCTCCATGAGCCGACTAAAGCCGACCATATCGGCGGCGAGCACCGCAGCGAGCCGGCGCTCTGGTCCTGGCACGTCCATTTGAACGATCTGCCCGGTTACCTCGCCGGGCAGTCTAGCAGTTCACGGGATTTCACCCAAGCCTTGTTCGCTGAACGCGCCTCGGGCGCCCGAAAGGCCGCCCGGCGCGCTTGCCGGCCGAGAACGCCGGCCGCCTCAGAGCATCCCGAGCGCCTGCATGTAGGTCTCCAGGATGGTCTCCTGCTCCTGGCGCTCGTTGGCGTCCTGCTTGCGCAGGCGCACGATGGTGCGCAGCGCCTTGACGTCGAAGCCGTTGCCCTTGGCCTCGGCATAGACGTCACGGATGTCGTCCGAGATCGTCTTCTTTTCTTCTTCCAGCCGCTCGATGCGCTCGATGATGGACTTCAGCTGGTCCTTGGCAAATCGCGTTGCGGGCTCATCCTGAACGGCGGCAGACGTGGTGGCCATCGCGTACTCCTGAAATGGCAATGAAATGTCGCGCGAATACGCGCCACGCGCACCGCTTGCTGCGGGCGACCCTCGATTTTGGCGCACGTTCCGTCAAGGAAACATCGCGCTCATCCACAGCGCGCCCACAGGAGATGCAGGCGGCCACGGAACTGACGTCACACAGGCTGAGATTTAATGCCCGCTTTGGGCCTTCTTCATCGCCGCGAGTTGCTCCGGCGTCGCGCTGCCCTGATACTTCGCCTTCCATTCCTCGTAGGGCATGCCGTAGACCGCTTCGCGGCTCTCGTCCTTGCTCACGGCAAGGCCCTTGGCGTCGGCCTCTTCCTTCATCCAGTTGGACAGGCAGTTGCGGCAGAAGCCGGCCAGGTTCATCAGGTCGATGTTCTGGACATCGGTCCGGTTGCGCAGATGATCGACGAGGCGCCGGAAGACCGCGGCCTCGAGTTCTGTTCTGGTTTTGTCGTCAATGCTCATCTTCGTGATCCCGGTGTGTCGCGCTCACCATATTGATATCAAGTGGGAATTGTCACAGATTTTGCCATATCGGCGCGCAAAACGGACCTGTCCGGCCAAATTTGCCCTGGTCCCGCAGCATGGCAGATGGCGCTCGCCCGTTGACAGCGCCTGCCGGGCACGCGAAATCGATAATGATTTGATATAGCTTCGCCGCATGAGCCCAATAGATTCTCCCGCCTCAGCTCCCCGCACCATCCGCCTGACCCTGGCCGGCATCCTGCCGGTGCTGGCGCTTGTCGCGGCCTGCCTGTGGACGAGCCCGGCGGCCGCCGATTTCCGGCTCTGCAACAACACCTCGAGCCGGGTCGGGATCGCGCTCGGCTACAAGGACGCCGAGGGCTGGACCACCGAAGGCTGGTGGAACGTGTCGTCGCGGACCTGCGAGACCTTGCTGCGCGGCAACCTTGTGGCGCGCTACTACTACATCTACGCTCTCGACTATGATCGCGGCGGCGAATGGTCCGGCCAGGCCTTCATGTGCTCGCGCGACAAGGAATTCACCATCAAGGGTACCGAGAATTGCCTAGCGCGCGGCTTTGACCGCACCGGCTTCTTCGAGGTCGACACCGGCGAGCAGCGTGCATGGACCGTCCAACTGACCGAAGCCAACGAACAACAGCCGCAGAAAGTACCGGGAATGCCGGGCGGCGTGGGCCCAGGAAGCCCCGGAGCGATGCCGGGCCTGCCGAACCCGCCGCCGGGCGCAGCGCCTCCGGGCGCGTCTGGTCTGCCGCCAGCCGCCCCACCCGGAAGCAAGCAATGAGACGACTGCGTCGAATCAAGATCCTCGCAACGCTCGGCCCAGCCTCTTCAGACAGCGCGATGATCCGCAAGCTGTTCGAGGCGGGCGCCGACGTCTTCCGCATCAACATGAGCCACACGCCGCATGACAAGATGCGGGAGCTGGTCAAGACCATCCGCAATGTCGAATCGAGCTACGGCCGGCCGATCGGCATCCTGGTCGACCTGCAGGGGCCGAAGCTGCGGGTCGGCGCGTTCGCGGAAGGATCGACCCAGTTGAAGAACGGCCAGAGCTTCATTCTGGATTCCGACAAGACGCCCGGCGACAACAGCCGCGTCCAGCTCCCGCATCCGGAAATCCTCGCCGCGCTCCGGCCCGGACATGCGCTGCTGCTCGACGACGGCAAGGTGCGGCTGATCGCCGAGGAAACCTCGCCCGACCGCGCGGTGACGCGTGTCGTGATCGGCGGCAAGATGTCGGACCGCAAGGGCGTCAGCCT
Organism: Bradyrhizobium septentrionale; assembly: GCF_011516645.4. Classification (NCBI taxonomy): domain Bacteria; kingdom Pseudomonadati; phylum Pseudomonadota; class Alphaproteobacteria; order Hyphomicrobiales; family Nitrobacteraceae; genus Bradyrhizobium; species Bradyrhizobium septentrionale. The sequence continues at coordinate 1,564,303 of NZ_CP088285.1, forward strand.
GCCTGATACCGACCTGCCCGTCTCGGCGATGACCGCAAAGGACCGCGCCGATCTGGAGGCCGCGCTGCCGGAAGGGATCGACTGGGTCGCGCTGTCCTTCGTGCAGCGTGCCGAGGACGTGATCGAGGCCAAGAAGATGATCCGCGGCCGCGCCGCTGTGATGGCCAAGATCGAGAAGCCGCAGGCGATCGACCGCCTCGCCGACATCATCGATGCGGCGGACGCGCTGATGGTGGCGCGCGGCGATCTCGGTGTCGAGCTGCCGCTGGAGCGGGTGCCGAGCCTGCAGAAGCAGATGATCCGGATGGCGCGGCGCGCCGGCCGGCCGGTGGTGGTCGCGACCCAGATGCTGGAATCGATGATCCAGGCGCCGGTGCCGACGCGCGCCGAGGTCTCCGACGTCGCCACCGCCGTCTACGAAGGCGCCGACGCCATCATGCTGTCGGCGGAATCGGCCGCCGGCAAGTTCCCGGTCGAGGCGGTCTCGACCATGAACCGCATCGGCGAAGAAGTGGAGCGCGACCCGACCTATCGCAGCGTGCTCAACGCGCAGCGCGTCGATCCGGAGCCAACGGTGGGCGACGCCATTGCCGACGCCGCGCGGCAGATCGCCGAGACGCTCGATCTGTCGGCGATCATCTGCTGGACCTCTTCGGGTTCGACCGCGATCCGCGTCGCGCGCGAGCGCCCGAAGGTCCCGGTGGTCGCGATCACGCCGAACCTCATCACCGGCCGAAAGCTGGCCGTGGTGTGGGGCGTGCATTGCGTGGTCGCCGAGGACGCCCATGATCTCGACGACATGGTCGACCGCGCCGGCTCGATTGCGTTCCGCGACGGCTTTGCCAAGGCCGGCCAGCGCGTCATCATTGTCGCCGGCGTGCCGCTGCGTGCGCCCGGCACCACCAACATGCTGCGCATCGCCTCGGTCGGCCCGAACGGCGACGCGCAGCTCTAGAGCATTTTCGGTTCTGATTGGATCAGAACCGAAGCTCTAGATTCTTGTTTTGACGCGTTTTCTTCACGCGAACCGGTGTCCACTTCGCTCGAAAACGCTCTAGCGTGCTCCGCGGCGCTTGGGGCGTGGCGATCAGCCCTGCAACGACGCGTCGAGCGTGATCTTGGTGTTGAGCAGTTTCGACACCGGACATCCGGCCTTCGCCTTGCCGGCCAACTCCTGGAACGCCGCGTTGTCGGCACCCGGAATCTTCGCCGACAGCGTCAGGTGCACCGCGGTGATGGCAAAGCCGTCGCCGACCTTCTCCAGCGTCACGTCGGCCCTGGTCTCCATGTGCTCGGCCGTGAGCTTGGCTTCGCCCAGGATCAGCGACAGCGCCATCGTGAAGCAGGCGGCGTGCGCCGCGCCGATCAGTTCCTCGGGGTTCGAACCGGGTTTGCCCTCGAAACGGCTGGCGAAGCCATAGGGATAATCCGAGAGCGCGCCGCTCTTGGTCGAGATCGCGCCCTTGCCGTCCTTGATGCCGTCCTGCCATTTGGCCGAGCCGTGGGTCGTCGTCATGCGTTGCTCCGTGAGGTGGTTGTGCCCAGCCCCGAAACTACAACGCCAATGCGACAGAAGCGTTCGCCGCGTCAGGCGCCGACCAGCGCCTTTGCCGGGGTCGTCGCCTGCACCACGAGGCCGCGGGCGCGCGCATCCATGACGCCGACCGCGCGCAGCGCGAGCAGCGTCACGGTTTGCACCGCATCGCGCAGCTTGATCGGATCGTCGAGATTGGCCGGCGCCAGCGGGCCGAGCAGCGCTTCGTGCAACGCGCCGAGCAAGGCCGTGGCGGCCAGCGCCGTATCCTGCGCCGGCAGATGCCCGGCACGCACGGCGGCGTCGATGCGCATGGCAAGCTCGCCGGAAATATCGCGGCGGCTGGCGAGGCGCGAGGCGGTGACGTCGACATCGACAGGCTCGGCCAGGATGCCCCAGGCGAGCTTGCGCTGCGACAGCACGTGGACCGCAATCGTCGTCACCGCGGTGGCCAGCGCCGATGACGGTCCGGGCGCGGCATCAGCGGCGCGCCGGATCGCGGACAATTCGTCGCGCGAGACTTCCGTGATCAATTCCGAGATCAGCTCGGCCTTCGACGGGAAATAGCGATAGACCGTCCCGGCCGCGACATTGGCCCGCACCGCAACGGGTGCGATCTGGACCGCCGCCATGCCGCCCGCCGCCGCCGCGTCCCGCGCCGCCGACAGGATGGCGCTGCGCCGGGCGGCCAGCCGTTTCACGACCTGATGAGTTCGCCGGTAGACCATGGCGTTCCGTCCCCCACCGTGCGCCCCGGCCGGCGCCCACCGGCAGAACACACGCGTCTTCAATGTTTTGAACGATTGATCCCGCAATCGCCTGAAGAAGTGAACAACTATTCAGACTGGTTGACAAGCTGGAATTGTAGGGATTTTTTACAACCGCCGATGCCACCTCTGATTGTGCCGGCGGCGCGGCGGCCGGCAGGCCAGCGTCGGCCGGCAGGCCAGCGTCGGCCACGGGATGTGGTGATCCGCTGCCCGCGGTTGGCAGCTTGCGATCACGTCGGAGCATGATCGAGATGGTAAATCGCGCGCTAACATGATCGCTCGAAATCGAGACGTCTATCTCACGCTGGTCAACGATGTCGCGGCCGCATTTACCCGAATTTATCGGTAGCCGTGGTCGAGTGCGCTTAAGCGCCACCCGTGGCGTTGTCTCTCGATGCATCAGGCCGAAACCAGAAGGCGCATGTCACTCTCCATCACCAGCAGCGTGATCAGCCGCAATGCGGCGCGAGGATTGGTGCCGCTGTGCGCCGCCGTGGGCGCCTATCTGTTTTATCTCTCGGCCGGCGAGATCCTGCTGCGCGATTCCGACACGATGTGGCAGATCAGGATCGGGCAGTGGATCCTCGAACACGGCGCGATGCCCACCACGGACGTGTTCTCGTTCACCCGCTATGGCGAGGCCTGGATCTCGAGTTCGTGGCTGTCGCAAGTGGTGTTTGCGCTGGTGTATGGCGGAGATTGGGCCGGACCGGTGATCCTGACGTCGATTGCGATCAGCGCGACGGTTGCGATCTTTCTCAATCTCCTGAGCCCGTATTTCGATCCGGCACGTGCAGTCCTGATCACGGCACTGGCGCTGCTGCTGTCGACGATCCACTTCTTCGCGCGGCCCCACGTGCTGGCGCTGCCGGTACTGCTGGCGTTCATCGGCGGCCTGATGGCGGCCGCCGATCGCCGCACCTCACCGTCATGGTGGCTGCTGCCGCTGATGGCGCTGTGGGCCAATCTGCATGGCGGCTTCGTTCTCGGACTGGCGCTGATCGGACCGATCGGGCTGGAGGCCATCTGGAACGTGGAGCCCAGCCGCCGCCGTCTGCTCATCGTGCGATGGGGACTGTTCGGCCTCGCCGCGCTGGCCGCGAGCTGCGTGACGCCCTACGGCTGGAATAGCCTCTTGGGTGCGACGAAGATCCTCAGCCTCGGCAAGCTGCTGACGCTGATCGGGGAGTGGAAGCCCGCGGATTTCAGCAAGCCCAGTTTCTTCGAAGCCACGCTGCTCGGCCTGATCGGCCTGATCTGCTATCGCAGGCTGACCTTGTCGGTGCCGCGGATCCTGCTGCTGCTCGGCCTGATCTGGATGGCGCTGAGCCATGTCCGCAACATCGAGGTGTTCGCGTTCATCGCCCCATTGGTGCTCGCAAAACCGATCGCCGAACAATGGGGAACGGCAGGCGCTGCCGCCACCCGCTTCGAGGAAACCCGCGCGATCCCCGTCGTCACGATCCTGGCTGCGATCGCGATGGTGATCGGAGCATGGGTGACGACGACGATGTTCGTCGCGCAGCATCAGTTCAAGTTCCTGCCGCAGTTCTCGCCCGTGGCCGCGGTCGATGTTCTGCAGCAGCACAAGGCGCAGCGCGTCTTCAGCACCGCGCCGTTCGGCGGCTACATGGTGAGCCGCGACATGAAGGTGTTCATCGACGGCCGCGCCGAGCTTTATGGCGAGCAATTCGTGCTCGACTATTACGACGCGCTGGATGCCCGCGACGTCGGCCAGCTGCTCGGCCTGCTCGACAAATACCGGATCGACACCACGCTATTGAGCTCGGACTCTCCCGCCGGAAACGCGCTGGACCATCTGAAGGGCTGGAAGCGGCTGTACAAGGACGACATCGCCGTCATCCATGTGCGATCGGACGAGATGAGGGCCGGCGCGGTCCCGGCAGGCGAGAGCTCGAACTAACTAACCTACTCTGTAGCGTAGTCCTGAATCGCAGAGCCGCCTATCCCGTCATCCTGAGGTGCGAGCCACTTCGGCGAGCCTCGAAGGATGAACGGCCCGGCTGCGAGATCGGGGCCGTGCATCCTTCGAGGCTCGCTCCGCTCGCACCTCAGGATGACGGGTCGTAGTGCAAAGCGCCGAGCACAAGTGTGATCGACCTCAGCCTCAATTCCCCGTCTGAAGCTCGCCGAAGCGATCCCAGGTCTTGCCGTTGAAGCGCATCAACTGCATCTGGTCGACCGGCACGTGGTCGGACGGCGACGTGTTGACCTTGATGCCCGGCAGCAGCATCGGCAATTCGAGGTCCTTGATCGCAAATGCCTGCCGCAAAATGTTCTCGGTCGAGAGATCGTCGCCGCAGGCCTTCAGCACCGCCTCCAGCACCATCGCGCTGTTGTAGGCGTTGACGTAGTTGGTGTCGTGCTGATCGCCATCGGGCACGTACTTGGTCATGAATTCGCGCCAGCCTTTCATGCCGGGATCGTCCTTCCAGGCCGGATCGTCCGGATCCTTCACATAGGCCGTCGAGATAATGCCGGTGCCGGCTTCGACGCCGGCCGGCTGCATCACGGTCGAAATCCACACCGCGGTGTTGGAGAGAAAGGTCATCGGCCGCCAGCCGATCTCATAGGCCTTGCGGATCGACTGCGCCGCGAATTTCGGCGTCGCGGCGATCACGAAGACATCGGCGTTCGTCGCCTTCAGCTGAACGATCTGCGAGTCGATGGTTGGCTCAGTGATTTCGTATTTCGCAACGGTGACGACGGAATCATATTTCTCGCCGAGCACGTCCTTCAGGCCGGCGAGATAGTCGCCGCCGTAATCGTCGTTCTGCGAGATCACCGCAAATCTCGCGTTCGGATTCTTCGCCAGCGCATAGCGCGCGTAGAGCCGCGCCTCGTAGCGGAACGGCGCCTGCACGCCCATCGTCGCCTGCGGGAATTGCGTGATGTCGCCGAATTTCGAGGCGCCGGAGGCCAGGAACAGTTGCGGGATGTTCTTGCGCTGCAGGTACTTTGCGATCGCGGTGTTGTGCGCGGTGCCGATCGAGGAGAAGATCAGCGCGACCTCGTCGCTCTCGACGAGGCGGCGGGTCTGCTCCACCGTCTTCGGCGGCGCGTAGGAATCGTCGAGCGAGATGAAGTTGATCTTGCGGCCGTTGATGCCGCCGCGCTCGTTCAGCATCCTGAAATAGCCGGCTTCGCCCTTGCCGAGCGCGCCGAACGCCGACACCGGCCCGCTATAGGGCATGGTCTGGCCGATCCTGATTTCGGTCGATGTGACGCCGCGCATCTCGGCGGCGAAGGAAACTGTGGGCAGCAGCAGGAACGAAATGGCGCCAAGCGCGCCGAATGCCTTGCGCATCGGCCTCCCCTCCCCATTTTCTTGCCGCGCGTCTTGGGGGACGCGGTCGTGCCGTTGGACGGCTTGGCGCGAGGATGCCACGGCGCCCAGACGCAGGCCAAGCATATTCGCCGCGACGATCTCAGCGCTTGCCGCGCTCCTTGAGAGGGATCACGAATTTCAGCCCCGACCAAACCGCATCGACGGCGCAGACCTTGACGTCGACCAGGCCGGACGCGAGCCCGGCCTCGCGTACGACCGTATCGTTGAGGTCTGTCGCGACGCCGGACGTCTTCTTCGGCCACGACACCCAGATCATGCCGCGAGGTGCGATCGCCTCGCGGTAGCGCCGCAGCTTGGCAGCGAGCCCCTTGGCCTCGACGGCGAACTGATGCACGGCATCGAGCGGCGCCCGCGCGGTCTTCGCGATCCGCACATCGGCAGGCAGTTCGCCGACGATGTCAGGATAGGGAACAGACAGCCCGTCGATAAAAATACAAAAGCCCGGCTTGAGGCCGAGCTTTTGCACAATCGGTTTGCCGGAACTGCCGGCCATGGCAGGCTAAGGCTTACGCCTGCGGCTGCGGCTCCATGCCGGTGTCCGGATCGGGACGCGGGCGCGGCTTGCCGGCCGGCGGCACGGCCGAGGCGCGCGGCGTCGAGGGCTCCAGCACCGACTCGCGGTTGGGCTTCTTGCCCTTCAGCAGGTCGATGATTTCATCGCCGGTCAGCGTCTCGAACTCGAGCAGGCCCTTGGCGAGCGCCTCGAGATCTTCGCGCTTCTCGGTGAGGATCTTGGTCGCCTCGTTGTAGCCTTCCTCGACCAGACGCCTGATCTCGGAGTCGATCTTCTGGACGGTCGCCTCGGACGCATTCTGGGTGCGCGAGACCGACATGCCCAGGAACACCTCGTCCTGGTTCTCGCCGTAGGAGACGGTGCCGAGCTCTTCCGACAGGCCCCAGCGCGTCACCATCATGCGGGCCAGGCGGGTCGCCTGCTCGATGTCGGAGGCGGCGCCCGAGGTCACCTTCTCACGGCCGAAGATCAGCTCTTCCGCGACGCGGCCACCCATCATGATGGCAAGGCGCGACGTCATCTGCTCCAGCGACATCGACAGCTTGTCGCGCTCGGGCAGCTGCATCACCATGCCGAGCGCACGGCCGCGCGGAATGATGGTCGCCTTGTGGATCGGATCGGTCGCGACGACGTTGAGGCCGACGATGGCATGGCCGCCCTCGTGATAGGCCGTCAGCAACTTCTCTTCCTCGGTCATGACGAGCGACTTGCGCTCGGCACCCATCATCACCTTGTCCTTGGCCTCTTCGAACTCGGCCTGCGTCACCATCCGCTTGTTGCGGCGGGCGGCGGTCAGCGCAGCCTCGTTGACGAGGTTCATCAGGTCAGCGCCCGAGAAGCCCGGGGTGCCGCGCGCGATGGTCTTGAGGTTGATATCCGGCGCCAGCGGCACCTTGCGGACGTGGACCTTGAGGATCTGCTCGCGGCCGACGACGTCCGGATTCGGCACCACGACCTGGCGGTCGAAGCGGCCGGGACGCAGCAGCGCGGGATCGAGCACGTCGGGACGGTTGGTCGCCGCGATCAGGATCACGCCCTCGTTGGCCTCGAAGCCGTCCATCTCGACCAGCAACTGGTTCAGCGTCTGCTCACGCTCGTCGTTGCCGCCGCCGAGACCGGCGCCGCGATGACGGCCGACCGCGTCGATTTCGTCGATGAAGATGATGCAGGGCGCGTTCTTCTTGGCCTGCTCGAACATGTCGCGGACACGGCTCGCGCCGACGCCGACGAACATTTCGACGAAGTCAGAACCGGAGATGGTGAAGAACGGCACATTGGCTTCGCCCGCGACCGCGCGCGCGATCAACGTCTTGCCGGTGCCGGGAGGGCCGACCAAGAGCACGCCGCGCGGAATGCGTCCGCCGAGCCGCTGGAATTTGCCGGGGTCGCGGAGGAATTCGACGATCTCCTGCAGGTCCTGCTTGGCCTCGTCGACACCCGCGACGTCCTCGAAGGTGACGCGGCCATGCGCCTCGGTCAGCATCTTGGCGCGCGACTTGCCAAAGCCCATCGCCTTGCCGGCGCCGCCCTGCATCTGCCGCGACAGGAAGATCCAGACGCCGATCAGCGCGATGAACGGCAACCAGGAGACGAGCAGAGAAACGAACCACGGCACGTTGTCGCCGGGCGCCTTCGCGGTGATCTGCACCTTGGCGTCATAGAGGCGCTTCACGAGCGTCGGATCGCTCGGCGCGTAGGTCTGGAAGCTCGTACCATTGTTGAAGGTGCCGTGAATGTCGGGCCCCTGGATCACGACATCACGGACATGGCCCTGATCGACTTCAGTCAGAAGTTGCGAGAACGAGATGTCCGAGGACGACGAGCGCTGGCCAGGATTCTGGAAAAGCGTGAACAACGCCAGCAACAGCAGGACAATGATGACCCAGAGGGCGAAATTCCGCAGATTGGCGTTCATGGTCTTCCTTCGTGGTCGCGCGGATCGCGGCCTCTCTCTATCCTTGGGCAGGCTCTGTTGGAATCCCCAGGGAATCCATCCCGTCGATGGCATACAATCTAGGTGCCGCTGGGGTCGATGCCAAGGGAACCACGCATGACTATTTACCGCATCCTAGCGCGATTCCCGGTCAAAAAATGGCGCTAAATCCCGTGTTTTCCGGGGGTGGTTAAGCCTCTTTGCCGGATTATGACAGCGATTGAAACAATCGAACCCGGCTCAGCGGGAACGCGCCCGGCGCGGCGGCGCCGGCCCGATCCTGATACGACCGCCGCCGACGCTGATAACGGCTCCAGCAAGCGTCTGTTTCAGCTTCGGTTCGCGCTTCCCGAGGGCCTCATCGACGGCAGCGAGCAGGGTTTCGACCTTGCCGAGTTCGGCCGGACCCTCATGTCCGGTGCGGTCGATCACGCGTTTGAGGAGGCGAAGCCGGATTTCCTCAGGCATCGCCGCGAACGGCGCCGCGTCGAAGCCATTGCGCGGGTTATCCTCGCTTTTCAATGCAAGATAGTGCTCGGCGCCGTCGACCAGCACCTCCAGGGCGGCGTTGGCGCGCGCGATCCGCGCGGCAAGCCGCGCCAGGTTCCGCGCATCGCCGCCCTCCTCCGCCAGCATCGGCATCAGCGCGCGCAGCCGCGGACGCGTGAAAGCGGGATCGCGGTTGGTCGGATCGTCGGCAAAGCCGATGCGCGCCTTCTTCAGCGTTGCGATCAGGTCTGCCTTGGAGATTTCGAGCAGTGGACGCGTCAGCCAAACGCCGTCGCGTGCGGTCTCGCGCGCCATCGCCGAGAGGCCCGCGATGCCGCTACCACGCAGCAGCCGCATCAACAGCGTCTCGGCCTGATCGTCACGGGTATGCGCGGTCAGGATGTGGGTGGCGCCATGCTTGCGCGCGGCTTGCGCCAGCAGGCGGTAGCGCGCCTCGCGCGCGGCCGCCGGCAGGCCGGTCCCGGGTTTGGGCCCGCTCCAGCGCAGCGTGTGATGCGGCAGGTCGAGGCTACGCGCCAGCCGCTTGACGTCGCGCGCTTCGCGCGCCGCTTCAGGACGCAGGCCGTGATCGACAGTGACCGCCACCAGCCGCGGTCCCCGCGCGAGCGCGCGGCGCCAGCGCGCGGCCAGCCACATCAGCGCAATTGAATCGGGACCGCCGGACACCGCGAGCACGATCGCCGGCGCGGACGAAAGGCCTGCGAACAGGCGCTTGGCGTCCCTTGCCAGGATGGCGGATTGATCGTCGGGCATCGCAAAACCAGCATGTCACGAGGAGGCCGGATGTGGCCTCCCGCATCTGGTTTAGCACTTCACGCGCTTCTGCTCGCGGTCAACCGCGGCTTTGACCCCGCCGGACGCGCGCGGGTACTTTCGCGTGATCTCGCCGAACGCGGCGCAGGCGGCTTCCTTTTCTTTCAGCGCCGCCAGCGACTGGCCGAGCCGCAACAGGGCATCGGGCGCCTTCGCGGACTTGTCGAACTTGGTGGTCACGCCGAGGAAGGTTTCGGCAGCGTCGCGATATTGCTGGCGCTGGAAATAGCTTTCGCCGAGCCAGTATTGCGAGTCCGCCACCAGGGGATCACTCGGATACTTCGTGGCGAAGTTCTTCATCGTCTCTTCGGCGAGCGCATAGTCCTTGCGCTGCATGTAGCCGATGCCGAGGTCGAACTCGTCCTTCGACGTGGCCGACGGCGGCAATGTGGTCAAGGCCGCGCTCGCGCCGGGCGCACGCGGCGAGCTGGTGTTGCCGAGATCGAGTGGCTCGCCCGCCCCGCGGCCGCCGGGAGCACCGACCGCCGCTTCGCCTTGCATCGGCATCTGACCACCGCCAAGCGCGCGCGGGGCGCCCGGGGCGTTCGGGTTCTGGTTTGGATCAAAGGCGTCACCGCGACCGCGGCGGCCGGGCGCCGCCGACGGCGCAGCCTCCTGCACGATCGGCGCGGGTGCCGCGATCTGCTGCTGGTCGTAGGCGCCCTGCGGCTGCCTGCCATAGCCTGGCTGTGGCTGGCCATATCCCTGCTGCGGCTGGGCGTAGCCGGGCTGGGCTTGCGGATAGGCCTGCGGCTGCTGCGCCGGCGGCACCGCCGCGACGCCGGGCTGGGCCGCCGGAGACTGTCCGCCCGGGCCGGGTGGCTGGCCGCCGAGCTGGCGCAGCCGCTCCTCGAGCTGGCGGTTGCGGTACTGCAGCTCCTCGTTCTGCCCGGTCAGCTGCCGCAGCTGATTCTCGAGCCGCTCGATCCGCATTTCAGCATCGGAATCGTCGGATTGGGCAAACACTGGTGAGGAAACGGCGAACAGCGCCGCGATCGCCGCGGCGGTGGAAAGGAAATGAAGCCTGGATGACATTTTGCCCTGACGACGAGATCGACGTGAAAAGCGAGCGACATTGAGGGACGGAGTACGCCAGAATTGTGACTGGCACTTCAAATCCGGGACAGCGCCGCGGACACCGGTTTAGTACGGACGCCGGAACAAGCAAGCGGCCAATTGCGCGCAGCTTCGTTCATCAAGATGACGGCGCCTCGGTCGTTCATGCGGCCAAAACAAAACCGGCGCCCGAAGGCGCCGGCTTGGAAGAATTCATTCAGGCTCGCGTCAGGAGCTGGCGTTCAGCACGGTGACGGCGCGGCGATTCTGCGACCAGCAGGAGATGTCGTTGCAGACCGCGACCGGACGCTCCTTGCCGTAGGAGATGGTGCGCATGCGGCTCGGATCGATGCCGCGCGAAGCGAGATAGGAGCGGACCGATTGGGCCCGGCGGGCACCGAGCGCGATGTTGTATTCGCGCGTGCCGCGCTCGTCGGCGTGACCTTCGATGGTGAAGGAATAGCGGTTATAGGTCTGCAGCCACTGCGCCTGCTTGTCGAGGGTTGCGGTCGCCTGCGGGCTCAGATCGGTCTGATCGCTCTCGAAAAACACGCGGTCGCCGACATTGACCACGAAATCCTGCTGGCTGCCCGGGGTCGCGGCGCCCCCAATTGCGCCATTGGCGTCCAGCGGGTTCTTGTTGGCGCAGGCACCCATCGACAGCGCCACCGCCAGAACCGCGGCCAGCTTCATACCCTGGAGGATACGCATCTGATATTTCATTCCGGAGCCTCCACGCTCACGCTCTTCGTACTGGTCCATTGGGTCTACAGGGCGATGGTTAAGCGAACGTTCCGTCAACCTTGACGAGACCTTGCTGGACCCCATCAAATGCCGCGCAATGCCGAAAAGCGCCCCCGATGGTTAATGGGTGGCAAATGTGGCGCGATGGTGAAGGGAAGGCAAGGTTCGCGGGAACCGGCCGCTTTTGCAGGACAATTTGGCCTGCGCGCAACAGCCGATCGACGTTAGATCGATGAGAATGCCGGTTTGCTCAGGGATTCGGCACGATCGAGGCGCGCTCGAACGGCCGGACGATACCGTCGGGCTGCAACTGGCCTTCCCGGTCGAACAGCATCCGCCGCTCGAACGCGCTGGAGCGCAGGAACGGATAGCGGGCGAGCACACGCTCCCGTACCGACGGGAGATGCGAGGCCATCAAGCCGACCGGCTTGACGAGTCCCGGATAGAGCCGCGCCTCCGACCAGGTTTCGTGCAGGAACACCCGGCGGTAGAACGCCATGTGCTCGGGCCGGACCGGCGCCAGGCCGAAATCGGCATTGAAATGCACGCCGGCGGTCGAGCCGAGGCGCACCGTGACATATGGCAGTTCCGGATTGTTCCGCGCCTTCTCGGGATCGGCAACGAAGCGCGTCGAATCGATGAAGACCAGACCCTGATCGAGCTTCGGTTGCAATATGTCGCCGAAGACGTCGAGCGTTGGCGAAGAGCGCCATTCCGGCGTTACCACCGTGATACGAATCGAGCTGCAGAGTTCGCCGTGCAGATAGACGCCGAACACCCAGGCGTTCGGTGCCTCATCGAACTGATCGACGACGCGCTCGTCCGCCGACGGCCGGATCGCGCCTTCGCGCAGATAAGCGCGGTAGCGAAGCCGGTAGATCTCGTCTTTCTGTTCGGGGGTCTGAGCGAGACGATAGTCGACTTGATCCAGAGGGTCCGCAAGCCTTCCTGTCGCGGGCTTGATGGCTTCGGCCGCGGACCTCATTTAGTACTCCCCTGAACAACCCAACAACTTCAACGCGAGCCAAAAGATTAACAGCTTCTTAATTTTCGTCAAAGCAATCGAGGCAATACAGTTAACCCCTGACCGCAAGGGTGCACTTCGAATCGTGCAGTTGAAGTCTGTTACAACTATCGATTGAGGGTATTACGCCGGATCAAGCGATCGAGCGCGACGGAACCACGTGCAACTGCTCGTCGGGGCGGCGGCCGTGCGAAGCGTTGAGCAGCTGGCGGATGCGCACCGCGGGAACCGGCCGGCTGAACAGGTAGCCCTGTGCCTCGGTCACCGCGCCGTCGGCGCTGATCAGTTCGAGCTGCTCGTTGGTCTCGATGCCCTCGACCACGACCGACATGCCGAGATCCGCCGACAGCCGCGCCACGCCGCGCAGCAAGGTCAGCGGGCGATCGCTGTCGATGCCTTCGAGGAAGGAGCGGTCGATCTTGACTTTCTGCAGCGGGAAATTGTGCAGGTAGCTGAGCGACGAGTAGCCGGTGCCGAAATCATCCAGCGAGATCCGCACGCCGAGCGAACGCAGCTGCGACAGCACGTCGTGGGTCAGCTCGGTGTTGTGCAGCAGCGAAGATTCGGTGATCTCGATCTCGAGACGGTGCGCCGGCAGGCCGGAGACCTCGAGCGCGTAGCGCACCTCGCTCAGCACGTCGCGCTGATGGAACTGCTGCGGCGAGAAATTGACCGCGACGCTGACCGCCTCGGGCCACTTCATGCACTCCATGCAGGCCTTGCGCAGGATCCAGCGGCCGAGATCGACGATCAGGCCCATGTCCTCGGCCACCGGGATGATGTCGACCGGCGAGACCGTGCCGCGCGCCGGATGGTTCCAGCGCAGCAGCGCCTCGCAGGTCGAGACCTTGCCAGATTTGAGGTTGATCAGCGGCTGGTAGAACAGCTCGAATTCCTCGTTGGCGAGCGCCTTGCGCAGATCGAGCTCGAGGATGCGGCGGGCCTCGACGATTTGCGCCATCTCGTCGCGAAAGAAGCAGAAGGTGCCGCGGCCGTCGGCCTTGGCGCGGTAGAGCGCCATGTCGGCGTTCTTCAGCAGCGTGTCGGCGCCGACACCGGGGGCCGTCATCGCGATGCCGACGCTGGCGCCGATCTCGACCAGGTGGTTGTCGATCTTGTAGCGCTCGCTGAGGCGGTCGACGATGCGCCGCGCCAATGCAGCGGCGTCCTCGTGCGAGTGGATGTTCTGCTGGAACACCACGAACTCGTCGCCGCCGAACCGCGCCACGAAGTCCTCCGGCCGCAGCATCTCGCGCAGCCGCTCGGCGACCGCGCAGAGCAGCTGGTCGCCGCAGGGATGGCCGAGCGTATCGTTGACCTGCTTGAACTGGTCGAGGTCGACGAACAGCAGCGCGGAGCGGTGGTCGCCGTGCTGCATGGTGAGCAGCCGGCCGATCTCGTCGCGGAAATTGACGCGGTTGGGCAGCGCGGTCAGCTCGTCGTAGCGCGCGAGGTGGCTGATCCTGGCCTCGGCGTCCTTGCGCTCGGTGATGTCCTCGACCAGCACGACGGTGCCGCCGCCGGCCATCGGCTGGAAGGTCCAGTCCAGCGAGCGGTTCTTGGCGGGATCGGGGTCGCTGGTGACGATATCGCCGCGCTGCGAACTCTCGATCTCGTACAGGATCTGCTGCGCGGCCGCGGCGGAGATCGAGCCGGACAGGACGCAGGCGTTGCAGATGTCGGTTGCGCTGGCGCCGCGCTGCACGAAGTCGTCCGACAGCTGCATCATCTCGATGAAGCGGTGGTTCATCACCGCAAGGCGGCCGTCGGCGCTGAACATGCACAGGCCGTGCGGCATGTTGTTCAGCGCGGTATCGAACTGGCCCGCCAGCGCAGCCTCGCGCTCCTTGGCGATCCAGGCGTTGACGTAGATCCGCTGCAGGCTGGTGGTGAGGTGGCGGATGGCGCTGAAAAACACCAGGCTGAGCAGCGCAAGCGCGATGTGATAGGGACCTCCGACATACATCAGCGCCGCGATCAGGGGACCGATCGACATCAATAGATGCAGGTGGAAGATCTGCGGCCGGCCGAAGGTCCGCCCCACCCCCGCCGAGGTGTAGGCGACCACCGTGGTCACGCACAGCATGTGGGCGGCAGCATCGTTGGTCGTGAGCAGCACGGCGGCGCCCCACAGGCCGAGCGCAATGCCGTAGGCGAGGCTGCCGATCCGGTAGCGCTTCTCCCACGCCTCGGACTCTTCGACCGTGAGCCGGGAATTGCGCTGCTGGTAGCGGTACATCTGCCACGCGCGCGCCAGACCGACCACGATGAACAGCGGCACGCACAGCCAGGACAAGAGATTGCCGGTGACGAACGCGATCACGGCGCCCGCAATGGCGGGGCCGAAGGCGCCGAAGATCATGGGCGCGGGGTTCATGAACAGGGAATCGACCAGCGCCGCGGAGATCGTCGGCGACATCGATCGGTCCGGTTCTCCCGTCTGACTTGCAAACTGCATTGTGAGAGCGCGCGTCCTTTTCAGCTCGCACTCTTACTGATCGCAGGTGAAGTCTTTCTGAGGGAATATCGTTAGCAAGTCCTTGCCGCGCACCATTGACGATCGAAATTCGGCATAAGATTCAGTGCGCTAGGTAAGAAGTGCCGACCGGCCCCGGGGTTCCGCGGAGCAGGTCTGCGCCAGCTCACGACAACAGCGGCGACCAGGCGGGATCGGAGGCAAATCCGGGCGTCGGCACCCGCAGCTCGTTGCGGCCGGAGACGTCGATGGTGTACAGCGACGGCCCGCTGTTGCCGCCGGGATCGCGGAAGAACATCACGACGCGCCCGTTCGGCGCAAAGGTCGGGCCTTCATTGTGGAAGCCCGAGGTCAGGATGCGCTCGCCCGAGCCGTCCGGCTTCATGATGCCGATCGCGAACTGCCCGCCGCCCTGCTTGGTGAAGGCGATGTAGTCGCCGCGCGGCGACCACACCGGCGTCGAATAGGTGCCGTCGCCGAACGAGATGCGCTGCGCTGCACCGCCGGTCGCCGGCATCACATAGATCTGCGGCTTACCGCCGCGATCGGATTCGAAGCAGAGCCGCGTGCCATCTGGTGCATAAGATGGAGAAGTGTCGATCGCCGGCGTGTCGGTCAGCCGCGTCATCGACTTCGAGCGCAGATCCATCACGAACAGGTTGGAGTTGCCGCCCTGCTGCAGGCTCATGATGACGCGCTGGCCGTCCGGTGAGAAGCGCGGCGAGAACGACATGCCCGGGAAGTTGCCGACGATCTCGCGCTGGCCGGTCTCGATGTTGAGCAAATAAACGCGCGGGTCGCCCTGCCCGAACTCCATATAGGTGATTTCCTGGGTCGACGGCGAGAAGCGCGGCGTCAGCACGAGATCCGTGCCGCGGGTCAGATAGCGCACATTGGCGCCGTCCTGGTCCATCAGCGCCAGCCGCTTGACGCGGCGATCCGCCGAGCCGCTCTCGTCGACGAACACGACGCGGGTATCGAAATAGCCCTTCTCGCCGGTCAGCCGCTCGTAGATCTGGTCGGAGATGATGTGGGCGATGCGCCGCCAATATTCAGCCGAGGTGTCATATGACTGGCCGGCGAGTTGTTGGCCGGTATTGACGTCCCAGAGCCGGAATTCCGCTTTCACGCGCCCGTTGGCCTGACGCGTCATACGCCCCACCACCAGCGCCTGCGCCTTGATGCTGGTCCAGTTATTCAGGTTCGGCGGCGCGTCGATGTTGACCTGCTTCTCGAGAAAAGCCGCCTGGTCGATCGGCGCGAACAATCCGCTGCGTTTCAGATTGTTGGTGATGACCTGCGAGACGCCAACGCCGACTTCGGTATCGCCGGGCGTACCGGCCGAAAAATTCGGGATCGCGATCGGCAACGGTGCGAAATCGCCTTCTGGAATAATCACCTTCTTCGGCGCCTGCGCCCATGCGCCGCGGCTTCCGGCGAGCGCGCCGAGCGCGGCCATTCCGGAGATCATCTGTCGGCGGTCGAGGCGAAACGTCATTGCACGCAAATCATTTTTATCGGTCATTGTCCGTAGACTTTGTTTGCTATTAGCCAAGCGACACGGTCGCCCTCAGGTCTTTCGCTCTGTGAACACCGGCGCGAAATACTTCCATTCGTCGAAGAAGGCCGCCGGCAGATTGTACGGCTGGCATTCGATGATCGCCCGCAGCGCGCTCTCCTGGTAGACGCGCAAATAGGGCGTCGCCGGCGTGCCTTCCGGCACCGGCATGCCCTCGAGCGAGCCATCGCGCTTCAGTTTGATCGCGAACACGGCCTCGGTCTGCTGCGCCTCGATGCCGCCATAGGGCTTCTTCCAGCAGCGTTCGACCTGCTGCTTGAACATCGCGCCCCAGGTCGCGGAATTGTCGGCGGCCTTGCCCTTTGCCGTGCCGAGCGCGGCGTTGGCGTTGAGCGTATCGCCAGTCATCGACGCTCGCGTCGGGTCGCGCTTGTCGAGCAATGCAGCGATCTTGCTCTGGTCGAAGGTGCGCTCCTTCGGCTTCTGCTCCGGCGGCGGCTTAGCGGCCTGCTCAACCGGCTTCTGCGGCTTCTTCTCTTCCTTCTTGATCGCTTCCGCGATCGGGTCGGGCTTCACCGGATCGGGCTTCTTCTCGACCGGCTTCGGCTCTTCCTTCGGCCTGTTCTCGACCTTCTTCGGCGGATCCGGCTTCTTCTCTTCCGGCTTCTCCACCTTCGGCGTCGGCGGTGGGGCCGTATCGGTCACGACCGGCGGCTTCTTGTCGTCGATCTTGCCGACGGCGTCATCCATCGGCTTGGCCTCGGCGACCTTCTCGACCAGCGGCTTCGGATTGTCCTTCTTGCCGTCCTTCTGGCCAGCCATGACATGGGACAATTGGTCCGGCGAGATCACGTCGACGGCGACGGACTCTTCTTCCGGCATCACGTACGCCTTGGTCGACCACGTCACGAGACCCCACCCGATCACGAGGACGTGCAGGGCAATCGATGCCGCCAGAGTCTTGTCGACCTTGACCTTCAATTCAAGCTTCCTCGTGCCGCTTGCCGCACATGGTTGCTTATCCCCCCTCCGGGATAATCACGATATTCGCCTTGAAACCCGCGGCCCGGACCTCTCCGAGCAATTTCATCATATCCGTGTAACAGACGTCCTTGTCGCCACGCAGATAGACCACTCTTTCAGCATCCGACCGGGCTTCCCCAATAGCCTTGATCTTGGCCGGAAAATCGGCGGCCGTGATCGGGGCATCGCCCAGATAGAGCTCAACGTTCGAGTTGCAGCCGCCGCCGGTGCGCTTGACCGACAGCGTCAAGGGCGGCTGGTTTGACGAGATCGACTTGCCGCCGCTGGCGACCGGCAGGTCGATGTCGATATTCGAGGTCATCAGCGGCGCCGCCACCATGAAGATGATCAAGAGCACCAGCATCACGTCGACCATCGGCGTGACGTTGATCTCGGCCATCACCGGCTTTCGTCCGCCGCGGCGACGCCCGCCGCCGCCGGACCCTGCCATGCTCATCGCCATGATCGCACACTCGCCAAAGTGACTATCATCTGTCTCAGCCCCGCTCGTCGATCTGACGCGACAGGATGGCGGAGAACTCGTCGGCGAACCCCTCCAGGCGCTGGGCCTGCCGGTTCACCTCCGAAGTGAACTTATTGTAGAAAATAGTCGCCGGAATTGCGGCAATCAGGCCGATTGCGGTCGCAAATAGCGCCTCCGCGATGCCCGGCGCCACCACCGCGAGCGAGGTGTTTTTCGAGGCCGCGATCGACTGGAAGCTCGACATGATGCCCCAGACGGTGCCGAACAGGCCGACAAAGGGGCCGGCCGAGCCCACGGTGGCGAGCACCAAAAGCCGCCGTTCCAGCCGCTCTACCTCCCGGGCGATCGAGACGTTCATGACCTTGTCGATCCGGGCCTGCAGGCCGGCAAAGGACCGCGACTGGCTCTCGAAGGAGCGCTTCCACTCCCGCATCGCCGCCACGAAACAGGCCGCCATCGACTGGGTCGGCTTGGCCGAGAGCGCCCGGTAGAGTTCCTCGATCGACTGGCCGGACCAGAACGCCTGCTCGAACTTGTCCATCGCCCGCTTGGTGCGGGCATAGAGCAGGATCTTGTCGATGGCGATCGCCCAGACCCACACCGAGCAGGACAGAAGTCCCAACATCACGCATTTGACGACCCAATGGGCCTGCCAAAACAATGCGATCAGCGACACATCGCTCGATGCCAGTGGCAACGTCGACTGAGCCACGTCGGCGGGATTCATCGGCAATATCCTCTCAACGCAAGTGTCCCTATCAGGCGGGCCGCCAATCGGCACCGGTTCCACGGCCGCGTATCAGGCGCGGCAAAACTGCGCGAGAGCCTCTTACATCTGTCGCATGGGGGGCCCGTCCAAAAGCCGGGCCCTGCTTCCCCTGCCAACATGTCAAAACGAGGGCTTTTCGCGCGGCATTCCGACCCTAACCAAACGCTAATCATGGTTAAGGCGAGGTTACCAAAGGGAAATTTGGAGGCGGGAAATGCCGCCGGAGGAGGGAGTTGGCGGGTTCCCGGGATGAACGGTTTCCGCCGGATGGAGGGGGGACGCCTTCCCATGTCGTCCCGGCCCCGTACGCAATTGCGCACTAGGAGCCCGTCCAGATATGTTTTCGTGACGGGCATTTGTTGTAGAGTAGCAGGCTCAGGCTGCGTTTGCGAGGTTGAACAGCTTGAGGAGGTTATGGACGGTGCAGATCATTGTCCACTCGGCGCGCACTTTCTCGATGCCCCGCAACAGGAACTGGCGGAAGCCTCTTGCCTGTTTGATCTGCCCGAACACCGGCTCCACCACTTGCTTTCGCAATCGGTAGGGTGTTTCGAAGCCGCCATCGTCGATCTTCTTTCGCATGGCCTGTGTCAGCGGGCCGCCGACTTTTCCGTTCGCTACTGTCGGGTGTTTGGCGCGTCCGGGCGCGACATAGCCATCGATGCTGCGTGTGTCGAGCGCTTCGAGATTGGCTTCGCTGCAGTAGCCGGAATCCGCTGAGGCCTGCCGCGGCTTGCGGCCAAGATTGCTCTCGATGGCCTCGATCAGGGGCACCAACTGGCCCTGATCGCTGCCGTGCTGGGTCAGTTCTTGCGCGACAATGATCTGGGCATGTGCATCGACGGCCGCCTGGGCATTATAGGCCTGAACGAAGCCATCCTTCGACTTCATGATGCGGCTTTCCGGATCGGTGAAGTTGCGTTGCGCCTTGGGATTGGGTTCCTCCGATGGCAGCGCCGCCGGTTTGCCCGGCTTCTTGCGGCCTTCGGCCTGGCGCTGCTGTTCCTTTTCGGCCTCGATGCGGCGCTCTTCCTCCGCCGCCAGTTTGGCGTCCGCTTCCAGCGCCGCCATCGCTTGCTGGATCTTCGCCAGCCGTTTCTGCTTGTCGACGGTCCAGTCCGGCAGTTCGTCGCTGTTGCCGAAAGTCTCATCCTCCGAGGCATCCGCCGCCTCGGCGGCCGCCAGCATGCGAGCGACCTCGGCCTTCAATTCCGCCTCGCGCTTCTTCATGCGCTCATAACTCATCGCCTTGTGTTTCGACGCGTTCGCCTTGATCTTCGTACCATCCAGCGCGACATGACCGAGCTTGACCAGCCCGGCCGTCTCGCACAACTTCAGAACCTGCACGAATAGCGCGCCGAGCGCCTTCAAATGTCGCTTGCGAAAGTCGCTGATCGTCCGAAAATCCGGCGCATCCAGCGCCACGATCATCACAAAATCGTTCCGCTCCCGGCAGGCCTTGGCAATCCGACGCGACGAATACAGCCCACTCGCATAGCTATGCAGCAGCAGCGCCACCATCATCCGCGGATCAAACGGCGGCTGCCCAAGCCCGCTCACATAGCTGCCCATGATCTCCCTGAGATCGAGGCTCTCCCGCACCAGATCAACCATAAACCGCGAGACATGGCCTTTCGGCACGAAGTCCTGCACATTCGGCGGCAGAAGCAGCGTCTGATCGATGTTCCAAGGCCGAAAATACTTGCTCATCGCCCAATGTTGAATCAGACCCGACCAGATTTGAACAGCGACTATCCAGACAAGCTCCTAGGCCGGGACGACACTGAGGATGGCTTTCGATTCAAGTCGTCACACTACGCGGTGTCATCACCCGCGCATGCGGGTGATCCAGTATTCCAGAGACGCCAGTGCTTGAGCCGAGATGCCGCGGCGTACTGGATCGCCCGGTCGAGCCGGGCGATGACAGTTTGGGTTGGGACGCAGCTTCGCGTTCTCGCGACATGTTTTGCCCGAGCTTTGCTCTTCGTTCCGCCCTCCTCTCGCAGAGGGCGCAGGGAAAGCCGGGTGCCGATCGCACCCATGGGCCCCGTGCAAAGGGTAGAAAGCACGGGGGTAGGACCACAGGTGTAACCGGAAACACTCCGGCTTTCCCTGCGCGATGGGTTACGGCTTACTTCGTGCTCTCCCCGGCGAGACTGGGCTTGCTTGTCACCGCCTTCGCAAGACGCAATTGCGTCTCACAAGAGGACACCGGCCGCTAGGGCGTCAGGACCACACGACTTCACCGTCCGCTTCATGCGCATTCGTCGACTGCGCAATCACCGTCCACCGCATCCCACACCGCGTTCGTGACGACCGCGAAGCGCCCCTCGATCGGGTGAGACGGGCGAACCATACACCGAGTTGCCGTTCCGATAAACCGAAATATTTTTGCGCGAGGGGCTTGCGCCGTCGGGCAACTCAGTGATTGGGGGCGGGCGCCAATCCACTCGTCATTCCGGGGCAGCCCGAAGGGCTGAGCCCGGAATCCATTCATCCACAAACGTTGCGGCGAAATGGATTCCGGGCTCTCGCTTCGCTCGCCCCGGAATGACGAAGGAGAAAAGCTCTGCCGTCAGCTCAAATGCCGCACGATCGCTAGCCCGGCGAACAGGCCCGCGATCGACAACACGACCGGGCCCGCGACATACAGCGCCGCAAGGCCGAGCTCGCCGCGCTCATAGAGCACCGCGGTGTCGAGCGAGAAGGCCGAGAAGGTGGTGTAGCCGCCGAGGATGCCGGTCATCAGGAACAGCCGCCAGGGCTGCGAGGCCTCGCCCTTGAACGCGAGGTAGCCGGCGATCAGACCCATCACGGTCGAGCCTGTGATGTTGATGATGAAGGTGCCGTAGGGAAACGCGGTGCCGATGCAGCGCGCGCAGGTGACGTTGATCAGCTGGCGCAAGGTTGCGCCGAGACCGCCACCGAAGAAGACCAGGAGATAGCTTCCGAGTTGCCCCATGCGCGCTTTTTGCCGCAAGGCCACGATTGTCGCAAGGACCGCAAATCGAAAAGGGCGGCAGCCGAAGCTACCGCCCTTGTTCAAAACTCTCACATCGTCATTCCCCGGTGCGCAATTGCGCACCTGAGGGCGGTCCGCAGGACCGGACCCGGAATCTCGAGATTCTCGGGGCGCAATTGCGCCCCTGAGGGTTCGATGCTCCGCATCGCCCCGGAATGACAGCGCGACGATTAGCCGGCCTTGCCGAACAGTTCGTCGACGTAGTCCCAGTTGACCAGGCTGTCGACGAACGCCTTCAGATAGTCCGGACGGCGGTTGCGGTAGTCGATGTAGTAGGAGTGCTCCCAGACGTCGACGCCGAGGATCGGCACCGCGCCGTGGACCAGCGGGTTCTCGCCGTTCGGGGTCTTGGCGATCTCGAGCTTGCCGCCCTTGACCTGCAGCCAGGCCCAGCCGGAGCCGAACTGGCCGACGCCGGCGGCGGCGAAATCGGTCTTGAACTTCTCGAAGCCGCCGAGATCCTCGTTGATCTTCTTCTCGAGCCGGCCGGGCAGCTTGCTGCCGCCGCCATTCGGCTTCATCCACTTCCAGAAGTGGATGTGGTTGTAGTGCTGGCCGGCATTGTTGAAGACGGCCGCGTTCTTGCCGAACGAGCCCTTCACGATCTCCTCGAGGGACTTGCCTTCGAATTCGGTCCCCTTGATCGCGTTGTTGCCGTTGGTAACGTAGGCCTGGTGATGCTTGTCGTGGTGAAACTCCAGCGTTTCCTTGGACATGTAGGGCGCAAGGGCGTCGTGGGCGTAGGGCAGATCGGGTAGCGTGAAGGTCATGGGGTAATGTCCAACAGAGGGTGGGAGACTACACTTAACGGGTCCCCCTTATAGAAGGTTCCATCGCGGAGAAACACCGCATTTTCGGATCGTGTATGACAGATCGGCACAGCCGAGCAGCCAAGGCCCAGGACCCGCCGCGATGAGCATCGAAATCGACATTCTCAACGGAGATGCGTCATGGCGGCGCGCCGAGCCGCTGCTCCGGTCGGTCTGGAGCCCGGATATCGTCGGGAAGCAACCCTGGGCCAACATCAAATGGGCTCACGCGGATTTGCGCGTGCTGCTCGATGCGCCCGACGACAGCGGGCTGGCCTGCCATGTCGGTATCTACTTCCGGACCATCACCTGGAACGGCCACAAGGTGCATGTCGGCGGCATCGGCGGGGTCTCGACCCGCGAGGACTGCCGGCGGCGCGGCTATGCGTCGCTCGCGCTTGACGCCGCCGTGCACACCATTCGTGCCAATGATGCGGTGAAATTTGCAATCTTATTCTGCGAGCCGCACAATTTCGCATTCTATCAGGCGCGCGGCTGGCATCCCTTCAGCGGCGAGGTCAGTTGCGACCAGCCGTCGGGGCAGAGCCGCTTCGAGGCGATGGCGCCGTTCGTCAACGACATCGTCCGCGCCCCGCGCCAGGGCAAGATCGACCTATGCGGCCTGCCGTGGTGACCCCTGCGCGCACGGTGGTGGCGAGCGCATCTCACCGCCCGTAAAATGTCGAGCATCATTTATTGCCGCGAGCCTGATCATTTGGCGCTGAAATTCCAGCCGCATCGGCAGTGCGCCCCCTCTCCCGCTTGCGGGGGAGGGTTGGGGTGGGGGCTCTCTCCGCGGTACAGACCGGATAGATACCCGACAGTTTAGACCGGCATGATTGCCGACAGGTTTCTAGAAGCATCGGCGGGAGGGCCCGACGATGCCGTTCAGAGAGACCAGTCGGATGGAAGAGCGTATCCGGATGCTTATGGAGTACGAGAGCGGGAACTGGAGCGTGTCGGAGTTGTGCCGCCGTCACGGTATCTGCCGCGACACGTTTTACGCATGGCGCCAGCGGAAGCAGAGCGGCGATCCGGAGTGGTTCAGGGACCGTTCGCACGCGCCGCAGCAATGCCGACAAACGACCGATGCGGCGATTGCAGAGAAGGTGATCGCGGCTCGGCAGCGCTTTCCCTATCTGGGACCGCGCAAGCTGCTCGCCCTGCTTGACCGCCAGGCGCCGGAGATCGATTGGCCGGCGGCGTCGACGATTGGGAGCATTCTCAAGCGCGCGGGGCTGATCTCGCCGGTGAAGCGCCGCCGCCGTCCGCTCGACCAGCGGCGTCCCTGCACGCCGGTGCAGGAGCCGAACGACGAGTGGAGCGTGGACTTCAAGGGTTGGTTCCGCACCCGCGACCAGTGCCGGATTGATCCGTTGACGGTGGCTGACAGCCACAGTCGCTTCCTGATCGAACTGCAGATCGTCGCACCGACGACCGAGGGCGTCCGCCCCCGCTTCGAGAGGGCTTTCCGCGAGCATGGCCTGCCGCGGGCAATCCGCTGCGACAATGGTTCGCCGTTCGGCTCGCGCGGCGCCGGCGGTCTCACCACATTGTCGGTCTGGTGGCTGAAGCTCGGCATTACGCCGCACTTCATCCGTCCGGCCTCGCCGCAGGAGAACGGTCGCCATGAGCGCATGCATCGCACCTTGAAGGCGCAAACATCGAGCCCACCGGCAGATAATGCGTCCGAGCAACAGGCCCGCTTTGACGCCTTCCGAGAGCATTACAATAAGGAACGTCCTCACGAAGCGCTGGGCCAACGGCCGCCGGAGGACGCCTATCGAGCATCTCAACGCACCATGCCGGATCGCGAGCAAGACCCCTGGTATGACGCCGATCACCAGGCCCGCCGTGTTCGCGGCAATGGGGAGATTAAATGGAAAGGCAAGTTCGTCTTTATCGGTCAGGCGCTGGTGAACGAACTTGTCGGCATCGCCGAACTCGATACCGGTGACCACGTCGTCCGCTTCTGCGACCTCGACGTCGGTCTCATCGACCGCCGCGGCCTGTTCACCCGGTTCGCTCCGCCTCGTGAGGGGCTGCGCGAACCGGGCGAACAGACCGCTTAACCCAAACTGTCGGGGATCATGCCGGTCCAAAATGTCGGGAATCATGCCGGTTGAACACGCGAGTCATACCGCGGAGAGAGCCCCCACCCGCCCCGCGCTGCGCGCGTGTCGGCCTCCCCCGCAAGCGCAGGGCTATCGCATATGGGCCAGGGCTTTGAGGAGGTAGTCGTCGTTCCATGCGCATTTTTTGATGCGGTGGCTGATAGGGACCTTCGGCGGGTCGGTCATCTGCAGGATATTTTTTGCGATTCGCTTGAGGATGGCGATGTTGGCAGGTGCGTGGTCCTTGCGAGCTCGGTTCATATCCTCGGCGAGATGAACATCAAGCATCCAGTGCAGGCCGTTCTCGACCTGCCAATGGGCTCGCGTGATGTCGAGGGCCTGCTGCGGCGAGAACACGCGCGAGGTCATGAACAAGCGCGTCAGCGGCTCGGACCGATCACGCCGGGAAGTGATCCGGATGATGGCGGCATGGCCGGGCATCAGCGCGGTCTCGACCGGCACCACCTCAGCTTTCCGCCATTCGTCGCGGCCATGACCGCGTTCCGTCTGCTCGACAACCGGTGGCGAGGGCGCTCGTGCCAGCAGGCTCTCGGCTTCCTTGTGCCAGTGACCACGGTTGCCTTTCAGCGCCAGCACATAGTCCGCATTCTGTTCGACGACCGCCTCGGCCATCCGGCGATGGCAATGCAGCGCGTCGGCCGTGACGATCTTGTCAGTCAGATCAATCAGCGCGATCACCTTCAGGGCGGCCTCAATCTCGTTCTCGGCCGCCGTCGGCGACGCGGCCGCAAGGCAAAGCCGGGTTTGCGTGGCGAAGGCCGAGACCGTCAGCGGCGGATAGGCCTGCTGGCCTTGTTCATAGGCGCGCCGCAAGGCCTTGCCGTCGAGCGCGACCACCTCGTCTGGCGTGGCCACAGTCGTGCCGCTGGATTCGCCGAGCGCCCGGGCAAAACCCGCGGCAAACGACGCAAAAGCCTGCTCGAACGCCCGCGGATCCAGCAGCCGCAAAAGCCGCGAGAAAGTATCGTGGCTGGGGGCCACGTCGTAATCGATCAGGCGAGACAGCACAGCCCTGCGGGTCTCCGCGAACAACGCAAATTCGGTTGCTGTCGCGGCCCCGCACAGGCTCGCGGCGACCATCATCACGATCAGGTCGCCCAACCGATGCGTCGCGTTTCCGGCTCGGGGGTCGGGAACCGATCCAAAACAGGTTTCCAGGCAGATGGCCGTTTCTCCTTCGAAAAACTGCCTCCCTCAAGAATCCCTATTCAGCCTCAACACAAGAAAAATCCATATGCGATTCCCCTGCCCGCAAGCGGGAGAGGCAAAGCAGGCTCGTGGACAGAGCTCAAACGCACGTGAGCGACAGCGCATGACCATCGATGCCTCGATCGACGACGCCAGGTCCGCCGCCGTCGCGCCCGCGGTACCGGTCGATCATTTGCTGACGGCGCCGATCCTGCCGACGCTGCTGAAGCTCGCGGTCCCCAACACCATCGCGATGTTCGGCTCGACCCTGGTCGCGGTTGCCGAGACCTCCTATATCGGCCGGCTCGGCACCGAGCCGCTGGCGGGCATCGCGCTGGTGTTTCCGTTCGCGATGCTGACGCAGATGATGTCGGCGGGCGCGATGGGCGGCGGCGTCTCGTCGGCGATCAGCCGCGCGCTCGGCGCCGGCGACCGCGACCGCGCCGCCGATCTGGCGCTGCATGCGGCGATCATCGGCGCCTGCGCCGGATTGTTCTTTACCGTGATGATGCTGGGCTTCGGCCAAAACTTCTACGCGCTGCTCGGCGGACGCGGCGGCGTGCTCGAGCAATCCTTGCATTACTCTCAGGTGCTGTTCTCCGGCGCGATCTCGATCTGGCTGGTCAACACGCTGGCCTCCGTGGTGCGCGGCACCGGCGACATGCGCGTCCCCTCGATGACGCTGATCACCGTCTCGATCATCCAGATCGCGGTCGGCGGCGTGCTCGGCCTCGGCCTGTTCGGCATGCCCGGTCTCGGCATGCGCGGCGTCGCCGCGGGCCAGCTCACGGCCTTCACGTGTGGGGCGATCTTCCTTGCCTGGTATCTCGCCAGCGGCCGCAGCCGGCTGAAGCTCGACTTTGCCGCGTTCAGCTTTCAGCGCGCGATGTTCCTCGACATCCTCAAGGTCGGCGCGATCTCCTGCCTGTCGCCGCTGCAGAGCGTGCTGACCATCCTGATCTTCACAAAAATCCTGGCGGGCTTCGGCACCGAGACGCTGGCCGGCTACGGCATGGGATCGCGGCTGGAGTTCTTGCTGATCCCGATCGCGTTCGCAGTCGGCGTCGCCTCGGTGCCGATGGTCGGCATGGCGATCGGCGCGGGCCTCGTGACACGGGCGCGCAAGGTGGCGTGGACCGCCGGCACCGTCGCCGGTCTCGCCGTCGGGCTGGTCGGGCTTGTGGTCGCAGTCAAACCGACGCTGTGGATTGCGCTGTTCACCAGCGATCCCGGCGTGACCGCGGCGGCCTCGTCCTATTTCGCGCTGGCCGGCCCGGCCTTCGGCTTCTTCGGCGTCGGCGTCTGCCTTTATTTCTCCTCGCAAGGCGCGGCCAAGGTCGGCGGCCCGGTGCTGGCCGGGACCATCCGCCTGCTGCTGGTCGGTATCGGCGGCTGGTGGCTCGCTACCGTGAGCGCCCCGGCCTGGACGCTGTTCGCGCTGGTCGGTGGCGCCATGGTGGCGTTCGGCCTCGCCACTATCATCTCGATCAAGGTCACCCGCTGGGGATAAGCCACGACGCAGCCGAGCCTTGCCTGAGCATGACCGCCGCGGAAACAGGCAACAAAAATTTCCAGACGGCGCGCGCCTGATCGCGCAAATATGACATTGCAGAAATCTTTCGACTTGTTATGCAGGCCGGCCTTCTGGGGGATCGACCATGGCCTGCAGATTCGGATTCGTGATCGCAATCGTCGCGACGGCGCTTGCCGTGCCTGCCGCGCATGCGCAAGGCGCGCCTGAGCCGGCCGGCGTCTGGCAGACCCAGGCGGGCGATGCCCGCGTCAAGATCAGCAAATGCGGCGGCGGCATCTGCGGCGTGGTGGTGAGCCTGCGCGACCCGATCGATCCGATGACCGGCAAGCCGCAGGTCGACAACAAGAATCCCAATCCGTCGCTGGCCAACCGGCCGATCATCGGACTGCCGCTGTTCGCCGGCATGCATCCGGTCGCGGCGGGCAAATGGTCGGGCCAGATCTACAATGCCGACGACGGCGGCACCTATGCGAGCAGCATCACGGTGATCGGCGAAAGCACGCTGCGCGTCGAAGGCTGCGTCGGCGCTCTGTGCGGCGGCGAGACCTGGACCCGGGTGGGACGGTAATTTGTAGCCGAGCAGCGGCCACGACGGGACTGCGCTCCCTCTCCCCGCTCTTGCGGAGAGAGGTTAGAAAACGCCTACGCCGCGCGCGTCTTCAGCACGGCGGCCGCCGAGGCATAACCGCCGCGGGCGCCGTCGATGAAGTGGACGTGGTCGGCGCGCATCACCGACGGCGTGAAGCAGGTCATCATCGCGGCGTCCTGTTCGTGCAGGCCGTAGCGCACGACGCCCTGCGCGGCCGCGGCGACCAGGCGCTGTTCGAGCTCGGCGGCGAGTTCCGGGGTGCAATCCAGGATCATGCGCAGGCCGTCGTCGAACTTGCGGAAGTCGGAATTCTCGACCACCTGCCGCACATAGTCTTTCGGCACGAACTTGCCGACCGGGATATTGAACCGCATCAGCGTGTAGGCCCACAGCGTGAACGCGAGCACCGCGGCACGCCGCAGCGCGAGCGAGCCGCCGCGCCGCGCGCGCGCCTCGTATTCAATCCCCTGCGGCGGCCAGCGCAGCGGCGGGCCGCTTGCAGGCACCGGCCGTCCGGCCTCCGGGCTCTTCTCGACCCGCACGACGATGTCCTCGATCACCTTGCGGAAGGCTGCCGGATCGGCGTTCTTCGCCGGCAGCACCAGCACCGAGAGGATGACGCCACGCACTGAGGGCATCACCTCGAAGCGGCAGGACAGGCCGGACAGATCGGGCTGTGTGCCCGGCGGCGCCGGATCGACCGCGAACTCGCCGCGCTTCATCGCGGCATCGGCGTAAGCCAGCCCGCCGCCGGAGAACATCGCATAGGACAGATTGGCCGACGGCCCGAAGCGCGCGACGCGGACATCGACGCGCGCGGCGCGGATCGCCGTCATCGGCACCAGCGCCACCCGCAGCACCAGATCGAGGTCGTCCTGGACCCAGCGGGCGGTCGCGGCCAGCGCCTCGCGCGCCTTGTCGAGATCGGCGGGGGAGACCGCGAAGCTCGCGCCGTCGCCGCCGAACACGAAGGGGAATTCGCGGCCATCGAGCGCATTGGTGACGGAGGCAACCACCGCGGCGCCGGCCATGTTGACCGCCTTGTAACGCTGCGCCGCGATCGCCCTGGTCGACTCGACGATATCGGCGACGCCGACCGTCCAGTCATCAGGCAGCCGCGCATACAGCGCCGGATCCATCAGGCGCGCGAAGCCGCGAAACACCGGAATGCTGCCGTAAAAGATCTCGCTGCCGCCCACCATCGCAACGCCGCGCCGTTGTTCGCCACTGTAGGACTCTCTAGCAGATACGAAGCAGTTTGGGATGGGTTTTGCACCGTAGCCGCGCAGCGAAATCCGGGTCACCTTGTCCGCGGAGGAGTCCCCGGATTGCGCTTCGCTCCATCCGAGCTACGCGTACCGCCTACTTCGCCACGCCGCGCAGCACGAGCTGGTTCATGCGGCTGGCGAAGGCGGCGGGATCGTCGGGCATCTCGCCGTCGAGGATCTGCGCCTGCTCGAACAGCAACAGCGACAGGTCCTTGGCCTGCGCGGTGTCGGTCGCGAGCGCTGCGACCAATGGGTGACGCAGATTGATCTCGAGGATCGGTTTGGTGACCGCGCCGCGGTTCTGCTGGGCGAGCAGCCGCTCCAGCGCGCGGTCGCGCGCGTCACCGCCGGCGACGAGACACGACGCGCTTGCGGTCAGCCGCTGCGAGGCGCGCACGTCGGAGACGCGCTCGCCGAGCGCATCCTTGATCACCGCGATCGTGGTCGCGGCATCGGCGACAGGCGCGTCCTTGTTGTCGTCCTTGTCGTCGGCCAGCGGGATCAGGCCGAAATCGACATCGCCCTGGCTCAGCGACTTCAGCGGCTTACCGCCGAAATCGAGCGGCGCCGAGGTCCAGAACGCATCGACCGGATCGGTCAGCAGCAGCACCTCGATGCCGCGGGCGCGCGCCGATTCCAGCTTCGGGTTCGACTTCAGCCGCTCGACGCTGTCGCCGACCAGATAATAGATTTCGGTCTGGTTCGGCTTGAGATCGTCGACAACTTGCTTCAGCGAGCGGTTCTCGCCCGATGTCGTGGTGAAGCGGGCCAGCGCCAGCAATTTTTCACGGCGCTCGAAATCCTCGTACAGGCCCTCCTTGATGACCGGGCCGAACGCGTCCCAGATTTTTGCAAACGTCTCCGGCTCCTTCTCGCCGAGCGTTTCCAGTTCGCTGACGACGCGGCTGGTGACGGCCTTGCGGATTTGCGCGAGCTGCGGATTGTTCTGCAGCATCTCGCGCGAGATGTTGAGCGGCAGGTCCTCGCTGTCGATCACGCCGCGGATGAAGCGGAGATAAGCCGGCAACAGCTCGGCGTCGTCGGCGATGAAGACGCGGCGGACATAGAGCTTGACCTTACCTTTGCGCTCGACCTGGAACAGGTCGAACGGCTTGGTCGACGGCGCGAACAGCAGCACGGCGTAGGACTGCCGGCCCTCGGCACGGTAATGCAGCGTCATCGCCGGCTCGTCGAAGGCGCCCGCGATCTGCTTGTAGGCCTGCGCATAGTCTTCCGGCGAAAGCTCCGACTTCGAGCGCTGCCACAGCGCGCTCGCCGAGTTGATCTGGCGCGGCTCGCCCTCCTCCGGCACCAAAAGGATCGGAAACTGGATGTTGTCGGAATATTCGCGGACGATGCGCTCGATCTCATAAGCCTCGAGATATTTGGCGGCGTCCTTTTTCAGGTGCAGCACGATCTCGGTGCCGCGCGCGACGCGCTTTGCGGCCTCTTCGCTCGCCGGCGCGATCTCGAAGCCGCTGCCGCCTTCCGACGACCACACCCAGACCTCGTCCGAGCCGGCGCGGCGGCTGGTGACGACGATCTTGTCGGCGACCATGAAGGCGGCATAAAAGCCGACGCCGAACTGGCCGATCAGATTGGCGCCGTCCTTGGCCTCGGTCAGCTTCGACAGGAACGATTTGGTGCCGGAGCGCGCGATGGTGCCGAGATTGTCGATCAGCTCCGCACGCTCCATGCCGATGCCGGTATCGACCACGGCGAGCGTATCGGCCGCCTTGTTCGGGATGATTCTGATCTCCGGCGGCGTGCCGTCGGTGATCAGGCCAGGATTGGCGATCGCCTCGTAGCGCAGCTTGTCGCAGGCATCAGATGCGTTCGAGATCAATTCGCGCAGGAAGATATCGGTCTCGGAATAGACCGAATGCACCATCAGGTGCAGCAATTCGGCAACCTCGGCCTGGAACGGCTGGGATTCGGCGGCGGCAGTCGTGGTCATGCGGAAACTCGGACAATCGCAGGTGGCGGGAAAGCCCTGATATAGCGTGATCGCGCCGTGTGGCAAGCCAGGCGGGGGGAACCGTCAGTCCGAGATCGCCGCGAGATAGCGCTCGACCGAACGGTCGAACGCCGCTTTGGCGTCGGAAGCGATGTTCTTGCCCCACCAGGCGCCGTAGATCCGCTCAAAGGCCAGTGGCGCGACCGCCTGCGCGACGCGGCGGACGGCTGCTGCATTGAGCGGAATGTAGTTCGGATAGGAGTACATGAAGCTGACCGAGCGGCGGTCCATCGCCACCATCGCGATGTCGCCGGTCAGCAGCGCACCGCGCCCGTCGGCGCCCTTGCGCCAATGCAACATGGTTGCGCCGGCAAAATGGCCGCCCGCCCGCAGCAAGAGGATGTCGTCGGAGATGCGGCGGCTGTCGCCCTGCCAC
The DNA here is from genome assembly GCF_011516645.4 of Bradyrhizobium septentrionale. Lineage (NCBI taxonomy): Bacteria > Pseudomonadati > Pseudomonadota > Alphaproteobacteria > Hyphomicrobiales > Nitrobacteraceae > Bradyrhizobium > Bradyrhizobium septentrionale. The sequence goes on from NZ_CP088285.1 coordinate 1,595,780, forward strand.
GGCACGATCGACGGATGCGGCCGCGTCACCCATTGCGCGTCGTCGCCATGCAGGTAGACCGGCGCGTTGTCGAACGCCGCGCTCCAGTCGGCGACCGCGCCATAATAATGCGGATGCGAGATCGCGATCGCCTTCAGCCCGCCGAGCGACCTGATATGTGAGATCGCCTCCTCCGTTGCCAGCGGCACGCAGTCCCACATCACGCAGCCGCCGCTATCCGGCACCAGGAGCGCGCGCTGCCCGATCGCAAATGCCGGCTCGAGCGCGATCCCGACCAGACCGAGATCATCACGCCAGACCAGCCGATGCCGCCCGGCGAGCTCCTCGCGCGTCAGCCACGCCTGCCCTTTCCAGTTCACATATTGCCGCTCGTCCTCGCAGATCGGGCAGGACGGCGGCGGCGCCGCGGTTTCAGGAAATTGCGCGCCGCATTGTTCGCAGGTCCAGATAGGCATTGGGAGAAGCCACGCGTTGGAATGAAGCCGGTCCCCGCTCTACGTCAGCAGCGCGAGGCGTTCAATGCCGGCGCCCCAGTTCCATCTGCAGCTCCGCTGGAGCTATGCCGAACTTCCGGCGGAACGCGCGATGGAAATAGGACAGGTCGTTGAAGCCGGCCGTATAGGCGATGTCGCTGACCTTGCGGCCGGCGCCCTGCTCATGCAGCAGCAGCCGGCGCGCCAGCAGCAGGCGCTGCTCGAGCACGAATTCCGAAAACGTGGTCCCGGCGGAGGCAAACAGGCGCTGCGCCTGGCGCGTGCTCAGCGCATTCGCCCGCGCGACAGCCTCGATCGTGAGGTTGCCGTTGTCGAGGCTTTTCAGGACGTCGGCCTTCATCAGATCGAGCCGCGTCTTCGCCACTCCGTCGCCTGCGGCCAGTTCCTTCTGCTCGGCGCTGCTGCCGAGCACCAGACCGACCAGATCCGCCAGATGATGCGCCGCCGCCTGTTGGCCCGGCACGTCCAGATCGCCGGCGAGATCGGTACACAGCGCTGAATAGCGCTCGATCATCGCGCTCAAGGCCGGGTCGCGCCCGAGCGCGCGCGCCAGCTGCGTCTCGACCGACGGCGTCACCTGGAGCAGCAGGCGACGCGGAAACCGCGTCGTCATAAAGCTGCCGGACTGGGTGAGATCGGCGGTGCCCACGATATTCATTTCGGTCAGGCACATCTGGCCGCGCGCCAGCTCGATCGCCTTGCTGCCCTGAGTGACCTGCACCTTGCCGCGCGTCGCGAAAATCAGGACGAGGTCGTCGCAGCCGTCGTTCAGCAGGGCGCGGGTGCGGGCAAAGCGGGCCGAGCCGCCGCGCGGCGTCGCGATCGCGACCGTATGCAGCAGCGTGAACTCGTTGTGGCAATCGATGCGATTGTCGTCGGTCGGTGCGACATCGAGCCGGCAGAAGCCGCGGCAAATGCCTTCGCGCCACGCCTCATAGGCTGGCCCCCTGGCCAGCCCGTGATGGAAAATCGAGAACCGGTTGGGCACCTGCGTCTCGGACATGATCCGTGCTCCGAAAGCGCGATCGATCGAAACGAGGCGATGAACGATCGCGTTCTGCCAGATATGCGCATGTCGTGTGCGCTTGTCGTTCCTGTCCCTACGCTTGGCGCGACGGTCCACGACTCCGGCGGGGAGCCTGATACCACTCCGCCGATTGCTGGTAAAGCTATTCACGAGATGCAACCCTATGATGCGAAATGCGGAAGCCGGGAATAAAACCGCGCAGCAGTTTCGTGACGCGGCACTGCCGTGCCTCGACGATGCCTATGCGTTCGCCCAGGTCCTGATGCGAACCCCGGCCGACGCCGAACAGGCCGTGCAGGAATGCTATCAGCGCGCACTGCGCCAGTTCGACGGCTTTCGCGGACCGGCCGTACGGCCTTGGTTGCTCGCGATCCTCAAAGCTGTCTGTCAGGAGAAGCTCGGCGAGAAGCCCGGCCGCCGCGGCACGCCGGCGGATGCTGCCGGCACGAATGGAACTCCCGCCCCGCGTGGCACCCCGACCATCCAACAACTCATCGACGAGTTGCCCGCGCCGCTCGGCGAAGTCATCGCGCTGCGCGAAGTTATTGATCTCTCCTACAAGGAGATCGCCGAGGTCACCGGCGTTCCGGTGACCACCGTGATGTCGCGCCTCGCAGAGGCCCGCGCGCGGCTGCTCGCGGCGCGCCGCGCCGCAAAGGCAGCGCCGGAGGCGAGACCCGCGGGCGGCGCGTCAAAACTGACGGTCTACCGCGCGAATGCCTGTTGAACCGCCGAGGACTCCGTGATGCCGTTGGCGATCAGGAGCTGAAGCAGCACCCGCGCCTTCTGCGGATTGAGATCGAGCGAGACCGCAAAGCCGAGCTTGTCGTCCTCGACCTCGACGTTGCGGTTCACGAAGCCCGAGCCGACGCGGCTCGAGCGCACGACCACGACCCCCTGCTTCGCCGCAGCCGCCAACGCATCGATCGCGCCCTTCGATGAATTGCCGTCGCCGACGCCGGCCAGCACGATGCCCTTGGCGCCGCGCTTGACCGCGTCCTCGATCTCAGCGGCATCCATGTTGGCGTGCGAATAGATGATGTCGACCCGCGGCAGCGGCGGCGCATCCGGCAGCTTCAGCCTGGCACCCTTGGCTGGAATGGCCGGCTGCAGGAAGCGCAGCGAGCCGGTGTCGACATAGCCGACCGGCCCGGCATCGGGCGAGCGGAACGTCTCGACGCTGGTCGTGTTGGTCTTCTGCACCCAGCGCGCCGCATGGATGGTGTCGTTGAGCACCACGAGCACGCCGCGGCCGCGGGATTCCGGCGCCGAGGCGACCCGCATCGCCTCATAGAGATTGGCCGGACCGTCGGCGCCGATCGCGGTCGAGGGCCGCATCGACCCGACCAGCACCACCGGCATGTCGGTGTCCAGCACGTTCTGCAGGAAGAACGCCGTCTCCTCCATCGTGTCGGTGCCATGGGTGATGACGACGCCGTCGACCTCCTTGTTGTCGATCGCGGCGCGGATCCGCTTGACGAGATCGAACCAGACCTTGTCGTTCATGTCCTGCGAGCCGATCGACGAAATCTGCTCGGCCGAGATCTGGGCGAGATTCTCGATGCCCGGAATCGCCGCGACCAGATTCGCCGAGCTGACCTTGCCCGAGTCATAGGCATTGCCGGCGCGTGCACTGGCCTGGCCCGCGATGGTGCCGCCGGTGCCGAGCACGAGCACCCGGGCAAGCGTGGTGTCGGAGGCCCTTTGAGCGGCCGCCGGCGACGCAAGCCCGATGACAAGGGCGGCGGCAAGGCCGGCGATCCATCGCGCGGAATAGCTTGATTGAACCGAGTGCAGCATCATTTTCTTTCCCCAGTGACAGTTTTCCTGCCCACAACTCGTGGTTTATCCCGCAACAAATCGACGAAGTTGCGGCGGAAAATGTCGTGGACGAAATCCCGCTCTCCTTATGCTTCTCCGCCACTCCCGCAAAATCTTGACATCTCCCGGACGGCGGCGCACATTTTTCGAAGATTATTCGAATTTTGGTCAGGCCATGCATTTCGAGCTTCCCGACGATCTCCGCGTTCTGCAGAGCCGCCTGCGCGAATTCGTGCGCGGCGAGTTGCAGCCCCACGATGCCGCGATCGAGGCGACCGGCAAAGTGCCGGAGAGCGCCATGGCCGGCCTGCGCAGGATGGGATTGTTCGGCACCAACACGCCAAAACAATTCGGCGGCCTCGGCCTCTCGATGCTGGGCAGCTGCATCGCGATCGAGGAGCTCGCGAAGGCCCACACCGCCTTCTACTATCTGAGCGGGGTGAACGTTCATATCGGCTCGAAGGCGATCGAGTTCTACGCACAGCCCGCCGTTCGCGACCGATGGTTGCCCGAGCTTGCCAGCGGACGCGTGATCGGCGCCTTCGCGCTGACCGAGCCGAACGCCGGATCCGACGCCGCCCGCATCCAGACCCGGGCGCGGCGGGACGGCGATCATTACGTGCTCGACGGAAGCAAGACCTACATCACCAATGCGCCGGTCGCCGGCGTCTTCACCGTATTCGCTACGCTCGACCCGTCCGCCGGCGCGAAGGGCATCGCGGCCTTTGTTGTCGATGCAAAGACCCCGGGCCTGCGCATCGGCCGCCTGGTCGAGATGGCCGCCGGACGCGGCTCTGATCATGCCGAGGTGATCTTCGAGGGCTGCCGCGTGCCGCGCGAGAATCTGCTGGGCCAGGAGAGTGAAGGATTTGCCATCGCGATGCGCTGCCTGGATGCCGGGCGCACGCATTGGGGCGCCTATTGCGTCGGCGCGGCGAGCCAGCTGCTGGACTATGCGCTCGATCATGTCTCCGAGCGGGAAACATTCGGACGCAAACTGCGCGACCATCAGGGCATCGAGTGGCAGATCGCAGACATGGCGAGTTCGCTGCACGCCGCGCGCCTCGTCGCCTATGAGGCGGCCTGGCGTTACGACCAGGGCGACGCGGCCGCGCGCACCGCCGCGGCGGCGCTTTCCAAATATACCGGCGCCGACATGGTGCAGCGCGTCGCCGACACGACCATGCAGCTGTTCGGTGGTGCCGGTTATTCCAGGGAGCTGCCGATCGAACGTATCTGGCGGGAAACACGGGTGGTGCGGATTCTGGATGGCACATCCGAGATCATGCGCCAGATCATCGCCCGTCATGCACTCCGGACCCATCAACGGCGGAACAAGCCGATCTGATCACAATCTTACGCTGTGTCTCGTCGCAATAGCGCTTGTGTTCCGATGCCGCTGCCTTACTGTTTTTGCGGGACGCAAGGAGACGGCAGTGGCTTCGGGGACGACGCTCAAGCTCAAGCAACAACGCAGCCGCGACCGACGCGAGCAGATCCTCTCAGCAGCGACCAAGCTGTTTGGCGAGAGAGGCATCGACGGCACCTCGCTCACCGACATCGCCGCGGCGGCCAAGGTGCCGCTCTCCAGCCTCTATGACTATTTCGAGGACAAGCGCGCGCTGGTGCTCGATGTGCCCGCGGGCAATTTCGAGGCGCTGTATCAGAAAACCGAACCGCTGCTGGTGAAGGGCGGCGACCCCGTCGAGCAGCTCCGCATCATCTTCCTGACCAACTTCCAGTACATCAAGGACAACCCGGGCTGGGGCCGCGTGTTCTTCCTGGAGATATGGCCGAGCGTGCTTGCCGCCGAGCCGCGGGTGAAGAAGGCGGTCGACAAATACGCGCTGCTCTATGTGCAGCTGCTCAAGCAGGCGAGCCGCGCCGGCACCTATCGCAGGAATCTCGACCCCTACACCGCGATGTCGCTGATGATGGGCGGGATGTGCCACCTCACCGCGGTCTGGCTGCTCTACGGCCGCAAATACGATCTGGTGAAGAAGGGCAAGGCGCTGTTCACCACGCTGCACAACGGGTTCGTTCGGCGTTAGCCGTTTCGCCGCAGCATGGCGGTTCTCATCCGAGCATGATCCTTCAAAACCGTTACACAATATTGCTCATCCTGCTCTAGTATGATGCCGTGTGCGCGCGCTTTGCGGAATGCGCAGGGTTGGGGATGGGAGCGAACCGATGGACGTCAAGGCTGTCCTGCCGCCGCGTGGCCGCGACTATCGCCTGGATCTCTTGCGTGGCTTCGCCAACTGGGCGATCTATCTCGATCATATCCCGAACAATGCGGTGAACTGGATCACGCAGAAGAATTTCGGCTTCAGCGACGCCGCTGATCTGTTCGTGTTCATCTCCGGCTACACCGCGTCATTCGTCTACGCGCGAATGATGCTCGAGCGCGGCACCGTGATCGGCGCCACCCGCCTGATCAAGCGGGCCTGGCAGATCTACGTCGCCCACGTCCTCTTGTTCGTGATCTATATCGCCGAGATCGGCTATCTCGCCCAGCGCTACCACGACCCCAACCTGGAGAACGAATTCAACGTCGCGGGCTTCATGCACAACCCGGCCGAGACGCTCTATCAGGGCCTGCTGCTGGCGTTCAAGCCCGTCAACATGGACGTGCTGCCGCTCTATATCGCGCTGATGGTTTGCTATCCGCTGGTGCTGTGGGCGATGCTGCGCAAGCTCAATCTGACGCTGCTGGCCTCGTTCCTGCTCTATCTCGCCGCACGGCATTTCGGCTGGAACCTGCCGGCCTACCCGTCCGGTACATGGTACTTCAACCCGTTCTGCTGGCAGTTCCTGTTCGTGTTCGGCGGATGGTTTGCGCTCGGCGGCGCCAGCGAATCGATCTCGTTCATCCGTTCGCGCGCCTTCCTTTGGCTCGGCGGCGCCTATCTGCTGTTCGCGCTGGTGATGACATTGGCGGGACGCTTCCCGGAACTCGGACAGGCGCTGCCGGCCTGGCTCTATGACGCGTTCAACCCGAACGACAAGACCAACCTCGCGCCATATCGCGTGCTGCACTTCATCGTGCTCGCCTTCTTCGTCACGCGCTTCCTGCCGCGCGAATGGCCCGGATACGAATGGCCGATCTTCCAGCCGTTGCTCAAATGCGGCCAGCAGTCGCTCGAGGTGTTCTGCTGCGGCGTCTTCCTCGCCGTCATCGCGCATGTTCTGCTGGTCGAGGTCTCCGGCAGCATCTGGATGCAGATTGCGGTCAGCATTGTCGGCATCGCGCTGATGACCGGGCTGGCCTACTACCGCTCGTGGTCAAAGAAGGTCGACAAGGCGCCAGCGAAAGCGCCGGCCGCCGTCAAGCCGGCGGAATAGGTCGGGGCGACTGCGTACGATCAATCCTGCGCGCCGGGCCCAGCGACTCGGCACCCCTCGCAGTGAATGGCTTCCGGATTGTCCGCCTCCCGACCGTGGCTGGGGATGATGTCGCGGTTCGCTCGACGGGGCGCGATCGGCTTGTTAAGCTCCCTCTCCGCAAGGATGATTTGAGTCGGGGCAGATGACCGTAGCGATCGAGATGGGACAGACGACGGCCGGCGCTTCGGCGGCCATCGACCTCGAGGAGCTGCTGGCCACGCGCCTCCTGGTGCAGGGCAATTCGGGTTCCGGCAAATCCCATCTGCTGCGCCGGCTGCTGGAACAGAGCGCGCCCTGGGTGCAGCAGACCATCATCGACCCCGAGGGCGACTTCGTGACGCTGGCCGAGCGCTTCGGCCACCTCGTCATCGACGCCGAGGACCATACCGAGCGCAGCCTGCAGGTCGCCGGCGAGCGCGTGCGCATCCACCGCGTCTCCACCGTGCTCAATCTCGAAGGGCTCGACGCCGAGAACCAGATGCGGCGGGCGGCGGCCTTCCTCGGCGGAATGTTCGAGGTCCTCCGCGATCACTGGTATCCGATGCTGGTGGTGGTGGACGAGGCGCAGCTGTTCGCGCCGGCGGTTGCGGGCGAAGTGACCGACGAGGCGCGCAAGCTCTCGCTCGGCGCGATGACCAACCTGATGTGCCGCGGCCGCAAGCGCGGGCTTGCCGGGATCATCGCAACCCAGCGGCTCGCCAAGCTCGCCAAGAATGTGGCGGCCGAGGCGTCCAACTTCCTGATGGGCCGCACCTTCCTCGATATCGACATGGCGCGCGCCGCCGATCTGCTCGGCATGGAGCGGCGGCAGGCGGAGGCCTTCCGCGACCTCGAGCGCGGACAATTCATGGCGCTCGGGCCTGCGCTCTCGCGCCGCCCACTGGGCTTGCGCATCGGTCCAACCGACACGCAGCCGCGCAACGCGGCGCCGCGGCTGATGCCGCTGCCGGAAGCAGCACTTGAGGACGCGCGCGCCATCATCCTGGCAGCGCCGCCGCCCGAGACCGTGCGTCCGCCGCGCCGGGCGCCGTCGCCGGACTTGCTCAGCCAGCTGATGGCCGCCAAGCAGCCGGCGCCGGAGCCAAATCCCGAAGCCGCGGAGCCGCCGCTCAGCGCCGAGCAATTGGCCGAGCGGCGGGAACGGCTGGACCGCATCCTGCGCGCCATCCTCGCCGAACCCGACGCCGGCTTCCGCGCCATCGGCGTGCTCTATCAGGAGTTCGTGGTCCGCTGCCGCATCGAAGGGCTCGGCGCTGTCGTGCCGGAGCTGGCCGATTTCCGCCGCATGCTAACGCGCGCCCGCGCCGGGCTCGGCACCGAGATGGCCGAAGACGACGCGTGGCAGGATGTCTCGCAGCGCGCCGCGCTGCTGCCCGAGGACATGCAGGGCGTCTTCATGATGATCGCCCGCGCCGCGAAGGAGGGCTGGCCCTGCCCAAGCGATGCCGCGATCGCCCGCGCCTACGGCACCCACTCGCTGCGCCGCGCGCGGCATCTTTTGACCTATATCGAGGAACAGGGCCTGATCGTCTGCCAGCTCGACGGCGCCGGCCGGCGCACCGTGACCCTCGTCGAACTCGCCTGGGCGACGGCGGCGGCCGACCCGAATGCGGATGAAGTGGCGGCGGAGGCGGCTGCGAGCTGCTCAACTCCATGATCTGAGGTTTGAGCAACGAAGCGCACGATCCAAGGTACAGCTGTCGCTAACCCAGGATAGCCCACCCATGCGGTGGCAGCGTAAGCTCGGTCCTGACGCCCGTCCTGCGCACCGCGCCTGATCCTGCGAGCCTGTCGACGCCGGAATCGACGGTACGTCCGACCGCTGCGTCGGCCAGGTTCAGAGCAACCCATAGCCGATTGCCTTCATCGAATGCTTCGAAGACAATGTCCGTGTTGCGGAGATCGACCATACGGGTTCTTGCCCGATGGAGCCATGGATGCTTCCGCCGCAGTCCAATCAGCTCCTGATGCAGCCGGTATGTAGGCCAGCCGAATGGCGCCAGTTCAGCTGACGCCGCCGGAAAGCTTGGGCGGATCGCGTCGTCGCCTCCGGCACGGTGCTCCTTGATCCCGCGGAACGCCTGTTCGTCACCGGCGTAGATCGAGGGCGTGCCGCCACAGGTCATGAGAATGACCAGCGCGTGCGCGATGTGCCGTTCGTCCAGAACCTGGCTCGCGATCCGCGTGACATCGTGATTGCCGATGAACGTCTGCGGCACGAACCGGTCGATCATCGCATTGTGTCGCGCGAGCGCCCATGCGAGCTCATGGAAGTTGCGATCGTTCAGGGCGCTCCAGATCGCCTTCCAAAGCTCGTATTGCGTGACCGAATCGACACCGGTCTCGTCGACGAAGCCGGCGTAGTCACCGTGGATCACCTCGCCGAAGATATAGGCGTCGGCATGCCGCGCGCGAACCGCGGGCAAGACGTGCCTCCAGAATTGCCGCGGGACAGCATAGGCCGCGTCGAGGCGCCAACCATCGGCACCGCGATCAAGCCAGTGATTCATCACGCGTATGACATGGTCGACGACCGCGGGTTCATCATGGTTGAGCGTCACAAGCTGGTGGTGACCTTCGAAGGTCGCGCAATCAGGCTCCTTTCCGTCCGCCGGCCAGGTCAGACGAAACCACGACGCATCCGGCGATAGCGGACCGCCGGCGACCGAGCGCCGGAAGCGCGGCGATTCGCGGCCGACATGGTTGAAAACACCATCCAGGATGATGCGCAGGCCGCGGCGGCGGGCTGCTGCGACCAATGCATCGAAGTCCGCGTCGTCCCCAAGCCGCCTGTCGATCAGGAGGTGATCGATCGTATCGTATCCATGGGTCGACGAGGCAAAGATCGGGCCCAGCAGGATACCGGATGCACCGAGCTCCACGGCGTAATCGAGCCACCGGACAAGGTGGTCGAGGCGATGCACGACCCCGGCACACGCGCCGGCCTCGCGTTCGGCGCCAACGAAGCCGAGCGGATACACATGCCACCAGACGGCGTGCTTGATCCAGTTGCTCACCCGACCACCCGCGCCACATTCACTCCTCAAGCCGGTCGCCACCCTTGACGAAGAGCATGCCGATCGCGCCGAGGGTCAACAGCACGGCGATCGGAGCGAGACCGACGGCCTGGGACTGAAAGCGCGCCGTCAGGATACCGACCAGCATCGGGGCGATCCAGACCGTTGTGCTGGCGGTCAGGCCGAACAGCCCGAAATAGGAGCCGACGCGCATCGGTGGCACGATCTGAATGATCATGGCGCGCCCCGACGCGATCGAGGCCACCGCAAACGCCGTCATCGATCCTGACAGCAGCATGAAGGCGACCTCGGGCAGGGTTCGAAACACCGGGCCATTCCACAATGGCTGTGCGGCCGGGTCATGGGGCCAGAAAAAGATCATCCGGTCCGGCGTTGTGCCGAGGACCATGACCAACAGAACGACCGTAATCGATATCTGAAGGATGATGGCGCGGCGCGTGCCAAGTCGCGCGTTCAGGCTTGCCGCCAGCAAGCCACCGAGAGCGGCGAATGCGATCTTGACGACGGCAAAACTCAGCAGCTTGAAGCCGTGCCATCCCATCACACCCGAGGCATAGATACCTTCGAAGATGATGAGTGTGTGAAAGCCGTCGGCATAGAGGGTCCGGGCGATCAGGAATTTCAGCAGATCCGGCTGCTTTCGCAGACCGGCGATCAAGGCGAACACGTCCCTCGAGCCGAGGCGCACGGCCCTCGAAAAGGTCTCGCCCGACGCCGGCGCGTCGATGGTGAAGCGAAGCAGCATGAATAGACCGGCGCAGGCGAGCGCTGCGATCAGAGGCCCGATCAATCGCTCCATCTCGTGGCTTGCCTGCGAGAAGCCAAACAGCGGTTCGTCGGGGACCCCGAACCAATGCAACTGCCCGGGAAGGGCAAATCCCCACAACAGGAACGTCATGATGGCGACGGACACGAGATTTGCGACACCCAGGCTGACACCAGAGTAGCGGCCAACCCGCGACATCCCGACCGCCGGTCCGAGCATCGCGTTATGCAGGATCTCGGAATAGACGAACAGCAGATTGAGCGCCATCACGATCACCAGCACGGCATGGACCGACAGTGCGCTGCGGTCCGGCTTCGCCCACCACAGGCTGACCAGCAGCGGCAGCGAGATCAGGATGCAGGCGGTGATCCACGGCTTTCGCGGGCCCATCCGGTCGAGCGAGGCGCCGAGAAACGGCACTGTCACGGCTCCGACCAGACCTGCAACAAAGCCGTATCGGGCAAACAGCGTCTGCCCGAGCACGGCATCGCCGATCATGACTTTGCTGACATAGGGCGCAAAGATGTAGATCTTGAGCAGAACCAGATACGGGATCCGCGTCGCCTCGTAGCCGATCCAGGACCACGCGCTGAGCGTCAGGGCGCGAGAGCCAGAGCTCGCGGTCGTGGCAGGTCGCGATACGGCGATAACATCTTCAGACATCCGGTGCGTTTCCCTGTAGCGTGACTGCTACGGTCACGCGCGGTTGTTGCGACGGGCTCATTGCGATCAGGCACCACAAACCAGGTGACCAATGCCGGCCATTGCATCGATCCTATCGTCACTGATCGCGAACCGCCTCATCTGCGCGGGACGTACGCGCACTTCCATGGATATGGAAATACCCGTCGGCCCGGAGATCTTGCGCAGTCCGGTCAAGGTTGCTGCCGTGCGAGCCGTGTCGCGATCCGCTCGCCGGCAAGGTTTGCAACAATGACGAGGCCACCGCCGATCAGCGTCGCGATCGTCCGGTCCACCAGCACCAAAGCTTCGAGCGGCTGCTCGAAATCCATCATCAGCACTATCAGGGTCGTCATCATCGCCGAATAGGAGAGATAGTGGCGCATCTTCAGCAGCGGGCGTGTGCCGGCGATCAATCCAATGCCGGCAATCAGGAGCCCCACGGGAGGATGGGCCGCGACGCCGAGGCCGGCGACGATCCCTCCGAGCGCGGCGCCCAGCGCGCGCTGGGTGATCTTGATCGGCATGAGATCGGTGCGCCGCTGCGCAAGAAGGACGACGGTCAACGAAATCCAGTGCAGGTGATGGCCGGGATAGGCGATATCGAACAGCGCGGCCGCCGCGAGACAGAACGCAAGCTTCAACGCATATTGCAGACCGGAGAATCGCCGGATCGACGCCGACCAGCGCGCGAACTTCTCCGCCCTTGTCGAAGACGGCCGGACTTCCTCCACCACCTGACTGCCCCGCATCGTCCGCGCGAACATACCGAACAGCAGCCAGAGCAGCGCCGTCCAGACCGCGCCACCGGTGAGCAGCAGCATCAGGAGCAGGCGGTGGGACATCGTTGCGGCAAGGCTCAGCGTGATGATGAGAAACAGGGTGAAGCGCGTGGTGACGATGGCGGCGGTGCGGCTGTAACCGCCGACCAGCGCCGCGCCACCCGCCAGCAAAACCACCAGGATCCGTCCTGCCCAGCCTGCGTCGGCCAGGGCGACGGCAAGGCCCGCCGCACCGATCGTTGGCAACAGCGCGAGCGCAATGGCGCGGGCCTGTTCGCCCGCACCGCGTCCGGCCGCCTGCGGTGCGATCGGCAGGCTGCCGGCGGAGGCGGCAAGACCAAGCGACAGGTTTCCGAGAATGGCCGCGAGTATGATCGGTCCGACGAAGCCGAGACCGGCAACGATACCCTCACCGAATTCGATCTCGGTCTCCGGATTCCAGCGAAGCGCTTCGCCGATGTGAGCCTTTGCGCGGGCCTTGTAACTGTCATTCAACATGGCAATCCGCTGGGCTTCACCCGGCCACGACGATGCTCCGGGATCAGTTCGCTTGCCCACCCGACGCCGCGATGCGTGCGAGCCGCTGCGACAGCGCGCCATCCGAGCCGAGCTTGCCGGCATGGAACTGAAGACGCGTGGCGATGCGGCCGAGCCCGACGCCCTCCGCCCAGAACATCGGGCCTCCCGTGCGCGCAGGCCAACCGTAGCCATTGAGCCAGACCACATCGATGTCAGAGGCGCGCTGCGCGATACCCTCATCGAGGATCTTGATGCCCTCGTCGATCATCGGACAGAGCAGCCGCTCCAGGATCTCATCGTCCGTGACCTGACGCGAACGATAGCCGCGGCTCCTTGCAAACTCGGCAATGAGCGCCTCGACTTCCGGCGAGGACGTGGGGACACGCTCGGCGTCGTAGTCGTAGTAGCCTTTCGACGTCTTCGGTCCGCGGCGGTCACGTTCACACAACAGATCGCGAATGCTTTCGCCCTTCGAGGTCTCGCGCCGCCAGCCGAGATCGAGGCCCGCCAGATCGCTCATCTGGAACGGCCCCATCGGGAACCCGAATTCGGTCAGCACGCGATCGACATCCCAGGGTCTTGCTCCTTCGAGGATCAGCCTTTGCGCCTGCGCCTGTCGCCGGCCCAGCATGCGGTTGCCGATGAAGCCCGGGCAGACGCCCGAGACGACGGCGATCTTGCCGATCCGCGCGGCGAGGTCCATGGCCGTCGCAAGCTGCGACGGCCCGGTCTTCGCCCCGCGCACGATCTCGAGCAAGCGCATGACGTTCGCCGGTGAGAAGAAGTGCAGGCCGATCACCGCCTCGGGCCGGCGTGTCTCCGCCGCAATCACGTCGATGTCGAGCCGGCTGGTGTTCGACGCCAGGATCGCGCCCGGCTTCGCGATCGCATCGAGCTTGCGAAACACATCCTTCTTGACCGCCATGTTCTCGAACACGGCCTCGATGATGAGATCGCTTTCGGCAAGGTCGTCGATGACGAGGCCCGGCGTCAGCAATGCCAGCGCGCGCTCGACGTCTTCCGCGGCGAGGCGGCCGCGGCTTACGGCGCGCTCGTAGTTTCGGCGGATCGTGGCGATGCCCCGCTCCAGCGGAGCCCGGTCACGCTCGACGATCGTCACGGGAATGCCGATCGACAGGAAGTTCATGGCGATGCCGCCCCCCATCGTACCGGCACCGAGGATGCCGACGCGTTCGATCGGGATCCGCGGCGTATCGGCACTCACACCATCGATCCTCGCCGCACCGCGTTCGGCGGCGAGGATGTGCTGCTGCACCTCCGGCAGATCGGCCTCGCGCTTGCTCATGCAGTCCCTCCATGAAAAATCTCGAACAGGCCGGCGGCACCGATGCCGCCTGCGCAGCACATCGTCACCACGCCGTAGCGGACCTTGCGGCGCCTCCCCTCCTGCATCAGATGTCCGACGCAGCGCGCGCCCGTCATGCCATAGGGATGACCGATCGCGATCGCGCCGCCCGAGACGTTGAGCCGCTCGTCGGGAATGCCGAGCCGGTCGCGGCAATACAGCAGCTGCGACGCGAACGCCTCATTCAGCTCCCAGAGGTCGATATCGTCGATCCGCAGTCCGTTGCGCTCGAGCAGCTTGGGCACCGCGAAAACCGGACCGATGCCCATCTCCTCCGGCGCACAACCGGCAACCGCCATGCCGCGATAGGCGCCGAGCGGCTCGAGACCACGCCGCTCCGCCTCCGCGGCCTCCATCAGGAGCACCGCCGCGGCACCGTCAGACAGTTGCGAGGCGTTTCCAGCGGTGACAAATCGTCCTTGCTTGACAAAGCGCCCGCCTGCGAACACGGGCTTGAGGTTCGCGAGATCCTCGAGGGTGGTTTGCGGACGATTGCCCTCGTCCCGCGTCAGCGTCACCTCCCTGACGGTGGTTTCGCCGCTGGCGTGATCTGTGACCGCCATCTCGGTCTTGAGCGGCGCGATTTCCCGGTCGAAGCGGCCTTCGGCCTGCGCTAGCGCCGTCCGTTGCTGCGATCGCAGGGCATACTCGTCCTGCGCTTCGCGACTGATGTCGTAACGCTCCGCGACGAGCTCGGCCGTCTCGATCATCGAGCTCGTGAGACCCGTCGCATGGCGGAGAATCCAATCGTCCCACGCTCGGTAACGATTGACCTTGTCGTTCTGCACCAGGCTGATCGATTCCAGGCCGCCGCCGATCGCGACCGGTGCACCGTCATTGATGATGTACTTCGCGGCGGTCGCGATCGCCATCAGACCGGACGAGCATTTGCGATCGATCGACATCGCGGCGACGCTGTCGGGAAGTCCGGCGCGCAGCGCGGCGTGACGAGCTACGTTGTTGCCCGAGGTCCCCTGTTGCTGGGCGGCGCCCATCACCACGTCGTCGACCTCGGCCGGATCGAGCCCGGCGCGCTCGACGACCGCGCGAATGACGTGGCCGCCCAGCGTCGGCGCCGTCGTGTTGTTGAACGCGCCCCGATAGGCCTTGCCGATCGGCGTCCGCGCCGTCGAAACGATCACAGCTTCGCGCATCAAAACTTCTCCTGTCGGGAACTTGCCGTCGATCAACCGCCCTGGGCTTTGGCCTGTGTCCTGCGTTCAACTGAGCTCGGCCGACGAATATCCGAGGATGGCGCGGGCAATGACGAGCCGCTGGATCTGGCCGGTCCCCTCATAAATGTCGGTGATGCGGCCATCGCGCAGGAATTGCTCGACCGGATGATCGTGGCTGAGGCTCATTGCCCCCAGCAACTCCATCGCGCGCTGCGGACCGCTGCGGCAGAGCTCGCCGCCCTTCGCCTTTGCGACCGATGCCTCAAGATTGTTGGGTTCGCCGCGCGCCGCGAGCCAGGCTGCGCGCAGCACGGTGAGCGTCGCGGCCTCGATGTCGGCCTCGAGCTCCAGCAGCGTCTGCTCCGTGGCGGTCCGGTCGTGCGGCCCCTTGTCCCAGTCGACCGCGATCCCTTCCTCGGCCAGGTGATCCCGCGCATACCGGAAAGCGCCGAGCGCCTTTCCGATGCCGCCCGCGGCAACGGTCGGACGGGTGATGTTGAACGTCTTGAGGACCCCTTTGTAGGAGGCGGAGCCCTCGTCCGCGCTTTGCGGCACGCGCTCGTCGCCACCGATCAGATGGTCACGCGGGATGCGGCAATCGCGAAACGCGTAGGCTGCGGTATCGCTGCTGCGAATTCCGAGCTTCTTTTCCTTGCGGACCAGTTCGAACCCGGCCGTACCCTTCAGCACCAGGAACGATTTGATGCCGCCGCGACCGGCCGCCTTGCTGACGGTCGCCCAGACGATCGTGCCGTGGCACCGCACGCCATTGGTGACGAAGATCTTGTCGCCATTCAGCACCCACTCGTCACCATCGAGCACGGCGGTCGTCTGGATCGCCTTGGTATCGGATCCGGCACCCGGCTCGGTGATCGACATCGCCAGCATCAGATGCCCCCACCGCTTCTGCTGCGCGGGCGTGCCGGCCGCGCCCAGCGCTGCATTGCCCAGCGCCGATGGCGCCTGGCGCAACGGCACGCCGTTGTGTGCCTCGCGCTCGATCTTGATCAGCATCTGCATGATCACGGATGGCGTGTCGTCGCTCGGCCGACGCCGCATCCGTTCGAGCAGCGAGGGGAACGCCGCGGCCTCGGCGAACGCCTTGGGCAGGATTTCGTCCTCGTGCGCGTCGTAGTGCCGCGCGTATTTCTCGCTGGCCGTTGCCTCTTCGGCTACTCCCGAAAGAATTTCCCGATCGGTGTCGGAAAGCGTGAAATCCACCATGCTCTGCTCCTTCACGCCGCCGCAAGCGCGCCGTGGATGGTCAGCATCCGCGCGTTGCGCAGCCACATCTCGAGCGGAAGGTCGCGGATATAGCCGTGGCCGCCGAATATCTGCAGCCCGTCATCGGCGATCCTGATCGCGCGGCGGTTCACGTAGTTCTGCGCAAGGACGGCCATTTTCGAAACATCGACTCCCCGATCGAACGCGGCAGCCGCCTTCCAGACCAGCCAGCGCATGGCGTCGCACTCGATATGCATGTCGGCGAGCATGAAGGCGATCGACTGCTTCTTCGCGATCGGCTCACCGAATGCGATACGTTCCCTGGCGTATGGAATCGCGAAATCGGTCACCGCGCACGCCAGCCCCACGGCGAGCGCCGCACCGCCAATACGCAGGCTGGCCAGCAGGGGACGGATATCCGCGCCACCGCCTTCACCGAGGATCGCGTCAGCCGGAAGCGGCACGCCGGCAAGCTCAACCCGGGCAAATCCCATCGGCGTCAGGCCGATGGTGCCGCTCTCGCGGGCGATCGTGACGCCCGGGGCGCGCGGAGGGACGATGAAGGCCTTGATCCCGTCGATCCCCGGCGCGTCGGATGCCCGCGCGAGCACGAGCATGTCCTCGGCCTGCTCGCCCAGAGGGACCAGCCGCTTGACGCCGGTGATCCGCCAACCGTCGTGATCCGGTTCGGCGCGGGTGACGATCCGCGACGGATCGAACGCAAGCGAGTCCTCGTGCAGCGCAAGCGTCGCCACGCGGCGTGAGGTCCCGCAGAATTTCGGCAGGTCACGCTTCTTCTGCTCTTCCGTCCCGAGGTCAATCAGCGGGTTGACAAACAGCGACGACGCAACGGCGGTGCCGCCGAGCCCGGCGCATCCGGAGCCCATCGCTTCCAGCATCAACGCGCCGGTCAGGGCCGAGCGCGGCGCACCGCCGCCGCCATAGGCCTCCGAAATCGCAAGTGAGGCCAGCCCCAGGGACCACGCTTCGTCGAGCACGTCGGCCGGCGCGGCGCACGCTTCGTCGGCCTGCCGTGCCCGCGGCGCCAGTTCGTTGTTCGCGAACGCGAGGAGCATATCGCGAATCTGGCGCTGTTCGTCAGTGACATCAAAGCTGATCATGACGCCACGGCTCCGCTGCCGAATGCGCGTGCATGGTCGTCGCGGCCGACCGTGCTCAGTGCCCGCATGGCGACGACAAGGTCCCGAGCCCGCTCGAACACCGCGAATCCCGCACCCGAGAGCGCCTCTCGCGCGAAGGGCGACAGCAGGGTGTAGCTGTAGATCAGAACGGGCTTGGATCGGCGCGCGCGGAGTGCGCTGAGCGCCTCCACGTCCAGCGAGATGCTGCGCTCGTTCGACAGGGACAGGGCCAGCACGACGGAATCGACCTCCTCGCCGTCGAGCAGCACTTCGAGCGACTGAAGAACGCCACCCGTGAAGATGCCCTGCGCGGTGACGTCAATCGGGTTCGCGGCGGAGCCATAGGAAGGGAACGTCGGCCGAAGCCGCGCCTGCAGCTTCCGATCCAATACGGGAACGCTGAACCCTGCTTCCGTGAGGCATTCGCTCAGGACAGTTCCGGCGCCTCCCGCTGTCGTGACAATGCCGACGCGTCGACCCGCGGCAACCGGGCTGGTCAAGCGTCCAAGCGCTGCCGCAACCGCATCGTCGGGATCAGCGACCGCGATCACGCCGGTGGCCGCGAACATCGCATCAAAATCCGCAGCCACGCCGGTATCGCTTGCGGTGTGTGCGACAGCCGCGCGACGGCCAGCTTCGGATCGGCCGATCTTGATCACGATCACCGGCTTGCCCGCCGCACGCGCCTTACCCGCCGCGACAGCGAACCGTTCGAAGTCACGAACCTCCTCAAGGTAGGCGATGATGGCCGCGCAGTCGGGATCGCCTGCAAAATGCGCGATGAAGTCGACCGCGGTGAGATCGCACTCATTGCCCGTCGTGACGACATGGCCGATCTCAAGGCCGGCGGCGCGCCCGCGACTGAACAACGAGAAGCCGAGGCCCCCGCTCTGCGCCACGATCGCCAGGCGATCGGCCGTCGCGCTTTGCGTCGCGCCCGGATGCAAAGGCTCCGCCGCCGCGCTGAATGTCGCCGCGACGCGTCCGCCGACATTATAGAATCCCTCGCAGTTCGGGCCGCAGATACGAATCCCGGTGCGTCGCGCGATCTCCGACAACCGCGACTGGCGCTCGGCCTTCGCAACGCTTTCTTCGGCAAATCCCGACGAAATAATGATCGCCGCACGAACGCCGGCCGCGGCGCATTGCTCAACGACGTCGCAGACCAGCTCCGCCGGAAGGGCGATGATGGCGAGGTCGATCGGGAACTCGACCGCGGCAATGGCGGGATAGCAGGGCAAGCCGTTGACCTCGCGGTAGCTCGGATTGACCGGTGCAATCGGTCCGGTGAATCCGGCGCGGCGCAGCACCCGCAGCAACATGCCGCGGATCGAGCGCTGTTCGGCGGGCGCGGCGCCGATGACGGCGATCGAGCGGGGTACCAGAAAGGCGGCGATCGACGCCGCGTCCGATGGGCGGAGGATTTTGTTCAAGGGACCATCCATGCAAATGTTTCGGATCACGTCAGCGCGGCAGTCCGACGAGATTTCTCGCCATGATGATGCGCTGGATTTGCCCGGTGCCCTCGACGATGTTGAGCGCCTTCGCATCGCGAAACAGCTTCTCGACGAGGTGATGACCGGCACCCGCCTCGAGCCCGACGATCTCCATGCCCGCACTGGCGAGATCCTGGGCGGTCTCGGCGGCAAACACCTTGGCCATCGAGGCGTCCACGATGTTGGGAATCCTGTTGTCGGCCTTCCAGGCCGCGCGCAGTGTCATGAGCCAGGCCGCGCGAAGCTGCCGGTACATCACCTCCAGCCGGTCGCGCACCCGTATCGACTTGAACGCGCCCGACTGCGTCGCGAAATTCAATGCCTCGTCATAGGCGGAGCGCGCCAAGCCAACGGCGCTCGCCGCGACGCCGACGCGCGTGGTGTTGAGCGTCCCCATGGTTGCGCCGTAGGCGCTCGACTTCGACGTCCGTTCGGGCCGCTCGCCGCCCAGGATGTTGTCGTGCGGGACCTCGCAATCCTCGAGGATGAACGAGACCGACTCATAGGCGCGGAGCCCCATCTTCTTCTCGATCTTGATCCCGGTCATGCCGCGGTTGCCACGCTCGACGAAAAACGACCGCTGCCCGGCCCGGCCCTTTTCGGGATCGAGATTGGCCTGCACCAGCACCCAGTCGGCGCGAGCGGCATTGCCGATGAAGCACTTGGCGCCATTGAGCAGATAGCCGCGATCGGTGCGCGTCGCGCGGGTGCGGAACGCCGCCGTGTCGGAGCCTCCGCTCGGTTCCGTCAGCGCAAAGCTGCCCCAGCGCGGAATGTCAGTGCCGCGGAATGGCCCAAGGAAGCGCTCGCGCTGCTCCGGCGTGCCGGCAGCGGTGACGATCGGCGCCGGCAGTCCCGGTCCTGGCGCTGCGACGCCCATGCCGCGATCCCAATAGGCATTCTCCTCATTGATTGCGGCCATTCGGACCGCGGGACCTTCAGGCACCGCGCCGTCGTCGGCCGGCACGGGATGCCTCCTCCGGAAATCGACATACGCGGCAAAATAGGGATGATCAGGCGGCAACGGCGCGCCGTTGCGATCGGCCTCGAGTCCGGCGCGCCGTACCTCGCGCTGCCCCCATTCCCGAACCTGTTCGATATACGCATTGAGCGCGGCGCTGAAATTGTTCACGCGGCGATCCTCTCCGAGATTGTAGCCGCAAGCGCCGCGCCGGCCTGCTCGCGCGCGGCATCGCATCCGCCAGCCAGCAGGCCGAGCGCGCGACAGTCCCGCATCGCCTTCTCGACAGGGAAGTCACGCATGAAGCCGTGCCCGCCGAGGATCTGAACGCCATTCGGACCGACGAAGCGGCTCGCCTCAATGGCATCGACGAAAGCCGCCGCCGCCGCACCGACGGCGCGTCCTTCGCCGGCATCGATCGCCACCGCCGCATCTTCGATCAGAAGCCCCAACCGCTCGACGGCAACGTACATATCGACGATCAGGAATGCGAGCGCCTGATGATGGGCAATCGGCTTGCCGAACGCGACGCGGTCGAGCGCGTAGCTGCGCGAAAACCCGGCAGCATCGGAGAGCACACCCCAGATCAGCGACGCGTAATAGACCCTGATCCTGGCCAGCGCTTGCGCCGCACGCACCGGATCATGCCACGCCAGAATGGGCGTGCCGTCAAACTTCACGCTGCTTGCGCCTGCGGCGTGCAGGGCCGAGCCCCCGACGGGCTCAAACGCAAAACCTTGCTTCAACAGCCACGCGCCCTGCGGGCCAAGACCGACGAGCACATCCGCTCCTGCGGCAGGTATCCAGGCCACCTGGCCTGCAACGCGCGCACCGGCAACATCCCCGGCGCCAGGATCCATCACCAGGGCGAAGCGGAGGTCGGACTGCCCGAGGTTCAGCTGGCGCGACTTCAGCGCTTCAACCCCACCGAAAGCCTCGATCACGTAGATCGCCGGCGCGAACCGGTCCAGCGCAAGCGCGGCGCCGGCGTCGGCTTCAGCGAGCAAACGGTTGGTCCTGACACGAGCGAGCAGACCGAGGCCAGCACCGCCGGCTTCCTCGGCGAGATCCAGCGTCTCGAAGCCCAGCGCGGCGAAGCGCTCCCGCACGCTTTCGCTGACCGTCCGCGCGCTTTCGAACTCGCGAAGACGGGGACGCAGTTCGTCAGCCGCGAATCGCCCGATCGTCCCGGCGATGATCTCGTCGCCTTCTCCCCGCGCAAAGTCCACGCCTAACCTCCCGTGCCGATTGTGCCGGGCGATCTGCAAGCCGGCTCGTCATTCGCCGGCAAGTTAGATCGGGGAGGTCGCGCCTCGCAATCCGTTACAGAGATATGCCTTGCACTTCCATATCCATGGAAATGGAAAGGCGATCAGCTTTTGGCACTCCTTGGCAGGAATCGACGGATCGCGCCGTGCAGCGCGGCGACGTTCTGATCGAGATGCCGCTCGAGGCGGTACACCGGCCCGCCAAGCGCTATGACGAAGCTGCGGGTGAACGGCGCTTGCGGCAGCGGCATCGCGATCACGCCGATGCCTTCACTGTAGATGCCGCGGGAGAAGAAGTAGCCCTGCTTGCGGATGCGCTCGATGTTCGCCATCACGTCTTTCAGCGCCACGCGGTGGCTGCGCGTCGGCTCCGCATGATTGCTGCGGTAGACAAGCGTGTCGATCTCCTCATCCGACTTGCTGCTGAGCAATGTCAAACCAACACCGCAGCGTGCCAGCGGGCGCAGCGATCCCGGCTCGGCCGAATAGGCGAGCGCCTGGTTCGAGCGGAGCACGTGCACATATTGGGCGCTGATGTCGCTCTGGGTCCCCACAATCACCGTTTCGCGGGTGCGGTCGCGCAATTCCTCCATCAGCGGCAGCATCCTGATTTCGCCGAACAGCTGCTCCGACACCCATCGCCCCAATACCGCGATCCGCATGGTCGGCAGATAGGTCTGCGTCTTGCGGTCGTACTCCAGATAGCCCAGCGTCACGAGGCTCTTCAGCATCGCCGCGCCGCTCGAGACGGGGTAGCGGAGTTCGTCGCAGATCGCCTTGAGGCCGAGCGGGCGACGCGCGCGATCGAAGAATTCCATGATCTCGAACACGCGCCGTGCCGACTTGATCGCGGCATCCGCCATCGCAACCTCCAGGACGTCGATCCGTGTATGTGGAAGAGCATTTCATATACGTGTTTGCGAGCTAACGCCACTCCCCGACGCCTGTGAGGCCGGCTCGTCGGCAGGGATGCCGATGCTGCGGGGAACGGATTTCCCCTCCGCGCTCGGATTCGGACGATCGGAAACAGTGGAGAACAATGCAGCGGCGGTTTCAAACCAATCGTGGCTCGCCCGAGTTAGTAGGGCGACGCGCCGGAGTGTTTTCGCTTTTCCAAGCCTATCGTCAGCGATAGGCCGAATACAGATCGAGTTCACCGCAGCGAGATCGTGAGCCCGCCGAGGTTTGCGGCAAATTCCAGTCCTGCCTTCGGCCCTTTGAGCGTAAGCAGAACACCGCGTTCATTTCGCATACTCACGCCGCCCACGCCGGCAGCCCATGCGCCGCCTCCTCCGACCAGCGTATAGCTGCCGGCGAAATCGTTGACCTCCCTGATGCCAGAGGCGGTGCCTTCCAGCCAGGTGACCGACGCGCCCGCGCTTAAGCCGAGGCTGAAGCCAGACACGATGAACCGATAGTGCCGCCCACGGTAGGTGAGCGTGCCGCTCCCGCCGCCACCACCCACGACGAGAGCCGCCTTCGCGAACTTGACCTGGACATGGCCGGTCGCCTGTGCGGAGCATGGCGTGACCGACAGGATCATCGCCGCAACCGCCAGTATGACGGAACGGATCATGCATCGCATCGCTGCAGCCCCCTCTGAGCTCAGGGATTTGTAAGCTCGACTTTCTTCCAGGTGTGATCCGGATCGAAAACGATCATGCGCTTGGCAAGAAAATCGGTGCGTGAGCCGAGATCCTTTTGATAGACAGTGCCTGCGTGGTTGACCAGGAACGTCATGACGCCGGAATTGGCATATTCGGCGGGATAGGCGACCAGTGCAAATCCACCGATCATCTTGCCCCTCACGACATAGTTCAGCGCGCCGCCCGGGGCGTCAGAGCCCTGTGCTTTCAGGATCCGATAGTAGTATCCGTGGTACGGCGCGCTCTGCTCGCCGACCTTGTAGCCTTCCGCCGCGGCCTGGGCCGCCAGCTCACCGAGCGGACTCGGGTCCTTGTCGTCGCGCCAGAACAATCCATCGGTCTTGCTCGGCCTGCTGACGATGCGCTGGGCATAGGCGCCCACACCCTCGCCGCGATCCTTCTCGGCATATTCATTCTGAGCGTCGACATAGGCGAGACAGGTCTGGATCGCAGCAAGCTCGTTATTGCCAATCCTGCGGTAGAGGATTTCGCGACGTCCCGCAGCCGCGTCAAAACTCCAGCCGTCATGGTTGTTGACGAGGGGAATCGGGAACGGGAAGTCGTCGGGCCCCAGAATCAGGGTGGCCTTCTTGTTGTCGTCGGCCCTGATCGAATGCTTGGCGTCGTAGGCCGAAAGGAAGCGCTGTCGCGCATTGGCGTCGGCGACATCGTCGCCCGACTCAATGATATCGGCGGCATCGCGGCCCAGCACCTTCAGCATGGCCCGGCTGGTGCCGGCCTTGACGGCGGTTGCCAAAGCGGTCGCTGCGTCTTCGGGATTGGGGAAGCCCTGCTGGGCGCGAGCCGGAGACAGCAGCAGAGCGAGTGCTGCTGCCGCGGCGATGCTGACGGAAGCAATGCCATTCAATCGCAGGGACGAAAAGCCTGTCATCGTGACGCCTCCGACCGAGATGGAATCTTCGCACCAGTGGCATGCCATTCGTCGTAGCTGCGAAGCTTGAGACCCAGCTTGTCGTAATAGACCCTGAGATAGCCGTCGGCACCGCGCGTCACAGCCGCTGGCATGACGCGCTCGACTTCCTGCGCCATCACGCCGACATAGGATTTGCTGCTGCCGAGATAGCTGAAGCGGTAGTAGCCGAGGCCGTTGGAGAGATACCCAAGCAGTTCGATATTGTGCTTGAGCGCGATGTCGGAACGCCGTCCGCCACCACCGCCGCCGCGAAAGCCGCCGCCTCCTCCACCACCGCGGAAGCCGCCTCCGCCGCCGCCCTGGAATCCACCGCCGCCACGACCGGCGAAGCTTGCTCCGCCGCCGCCACCGCGCGGCATGCTGGCCATGCTCGATCGTCCGCGCGCCGATGCCGCCGCAGCTGCCCGTCCGGACGACACGTTCATGGCGCCGCCGCGATTGCCGCCGCCGCCGCGATTGGCCGCAGCTGCGCGGTTACCGGCGCTGCCGCGGTTGGCGGCCTTTGCGCGATCGCCACCCCCCTTTGCGCCGGCTCGATCGCCGCCGCCCTTTGCACCAGCTCGATCGCCGCCGCCCTTTGCACGATCTGAGGCACCTGCGCGATCGCCGCCACCAGGCCGGTCACGCGTGCCGGCACGATCTCCGCCGCGGTCACCACCACGATCACCCGCACGATCTCCCGCTCGGTCGCCCGCCCGATCTCCGGCGCCCTGGTCCGGACGCAGCACTTGCTGTCCGTCACGGCCGCGGAAATCCATCCGGTCCGAGACGCCGGCCTTCACATTATTGCCGCCGAACCGCTGCTGGACGTTGGTGTTACTATAGCGGACGCCCTGGCGATGCGCTGGGTTGTGCTGCCAGCTGTTGCCGATGTTGTTCACCCGGTTGTAGTGGTTGACGTAGACGTTGCGGTTGCCCCAGTTAAACCCGCCGCCCCAGTAATTGCCCCAACGGCCAATTGCCCATCCCGCGCCGAACGCCAGGCCGGTCGCGATGACGCCCGCGCCGATATAGGACGGATACCCGAAGTAGTCAGGCGGATATTCCGCGTATGGCCAGGTGCCATAGACTGTGGCCGGTTCATAATAGGGCACGTACATCGTATTCGGATCTGCCGACTCGATCACGACCACCTGCTTGTTCTCTTGTGTTTGAACGCTGACCTTCTGCTGCTTGGTCGTCACCAGTTTCTTGTTGTCATAGGCCTTCGACCGCAACCGCTGAATCGCATCCATCACATCCGGTTGTTGCGCGAGCACCGCATCGCCCAGATTTTTGGTCCAATCGATCTTTTCGCTCATCATCGAAATGACGTCGGGCGTGCTCGCAAGCGCCTTCACACTGTCGTCCCAGGCCTGCTTCTCGACCTCCGTCTTCAACGCATCGCCTTTTAGATTCTTGCGCTCCTTCAGCCAGCGATCGGCCTGCACAACTTCCAGCGGGTATGTCGACGCCGCCAGCACGTTGGCCAGCAGCTCGTCGGGATAGAGCGCAATCGGCGCGACCAACGCTTCGAGCTGCTCGGGCTTCAACAATTTGTCAGCCGGCTGCGCTGTCGGCGCGGCTGCCTGTGGCTGACTACTCTGCGCAGGCGGCTTGTCGGCGGTTTGCGCCACCGCAGCGACGGGGATAGCCGATACCAGCGCAATCGCAACCAGAGTCTTGCCCCAACGGAACATCGCGACCTCCATCGACACCGACGGTCGACAGCATCGGCCACGGCCGCGTCCCTCCTTTGATCGAGATCAAGGAAAGCGCCGCTCAGCTTCCGGCCGGTCCCGGCTGCTGCGATGCAAGATGGGCACGGCGATCATGGATCAGGTTCTCGAGCCGATGGGCCGCAACGTTCACCGCGGTGACGGCACGCTCGGCCTGGTCGTCCCCGACCGGCTGCTTGCGCTGCGTCCGCAGCACCTGGTCGATTTCGCGCTCGATCTCGTCGAGCTCCGGCATCTGCTCGGCCGCCCGGATCCGAGGCCCCAGCGCATAAAGCATGTCGAGTGCCTCCTGTCGGCTCGGTGTCTCGACCGGCCGGAGAAACTTCCAGGCCGCGGCGAGCACCGATGCAAGGCCGCCCGCGATCATCGGCGCCAGGAAAATCGCATTTCCCCATTGATCGAGAAAGCTCTCCCGGGTCCCTTCGTAGAATGCGGCGGCGCCCGGATGCACGGGGATGTAGGCATCTGCATCAGTGTCGGGCGTCGCGATCTGCGCCAGTCCCGGCAATTCAGCGAGCAAATTGTGGCGTGCGGTCATGATCGACTGGGTCAAGTCGCCAATCAGGTCGTTGCCAAGCTTCTTCTGCGCCACCAGGTAGAATGAGGTCCGCAGCGTCGTCAGGTCGTCGGGGGGAATTGGCGGCGAACCCCGCAATGTTCCCTTGGGCACGTCGAAGCTTTCGTAGGCCCGCTCCTTTTCGGCGATCGCGCCGGCCGACTCGATGGCAATCATCACGGGCCCGGTTCGCGAAGTTTGCGGGAGAACGCCTCGCAGCAGGGACAGATATTTCTCGGTCAGAGGCATCACGACCAGGATGGCGCGGACCTCCTTGGCCTCCAGGGCCCGGCGCGCGTCCGAGGGCAACAGCGGCTTGAACGTCACGCCCGCGCGCGGGAGATCGTATTCGTCCGACAATACCTTGATCAGCTTCTGATTGGCCTCGAACCCGATCACGCCGAGAGTGGAGCGCTTCAGCTCCGTCACGTCAGAGATCGAAGTACCGGGCGGAGCAATGATCAGTGCGACGGCGTGGGCCAGCACGATCACGGCCTGGGCCTGCGACAGGTCGCCGACATCGCCACGCACCACCGCGAGATCGACCTTTCCGGACGCGAACGCCGCCGCGGACTCGAGCGGCCCCGTGGTCTGGACCAGGCGCAGCCGGACCGTGGCCTTCGACTCCGTGAGCTTGCCGGCGATCGCCGAAATGAGCTTGTTCGCTTCGCCATCGAGCGAACCGACGGCGACGGTGAGCGTTGTCGGCCGAAGATACCAGCGATAGGCCAACAAGCTGGCACCCCCGAGCATCAGAACGAGCCCGGCCACCAGGGCGATGCGCAACGACCTCGGTAAACTGCTAGGATCCACGGAGCGTCACTCGGTCAATCCGGCATTGACCGGATTCTGCTTCACAACGCTCAATATATCGGGCCGCGGAAATTGGTCAAAGGCTGCATTCCGCTAGAGTTTGCAGCGGTGATAGGAGATTTGCATCCCCTCGACGCCCGGAAACTCGCGCGTGATGGTATCGTCGTCGACCACCTTGAGGAAGAACTGCACGTTGGACACCATGATCCCCGAAGCGCAACTCACAATGATATTGAGGTCCTTGCCATCATCCTTGCGCGACTTGATCTTGCAGTTCTCGAACTTGCCCCTGAGGCGATCGGCCTCTGCGATGAACCCGCCGCCATAGATTCCGGAGAAATTCGTGAACGTGACCTGGTTCGCCCTGCCCTTGCGCGCGAACACCTTGCCGCATTGGCCCGCGCTCGTGGCCCAGGCGCCGGCAAGATCGAACGCGTGCGCGGGGTCCGGCAATACGAGGATCATGCCCGCTACCACGAGTGCGCGAAGCTTGCCGTCCGGTTTCATCTGCCGTCTCCCTCTTCGCGCCCGTCAGTGACCACTCAAGACCAGCGTCTGGATCGGCAGCAGCAGAGCCTGGATCCGAAGCAGCAATGCATGAACGAGCGCGGTCGCGTCGACGACGTGCAGGGCAAAACCCTTCAACGCGCCGGTTTTCGGATCGGCAATCACGTCATGGTTGCTGGTGTAGGCGTTGACGATGCAACTGCTGCCCGGTGTCACGCCGTCAAGGCCGCCCTTGTAGAGCGGCTCAAGGAACACCAGGATCGAACCTGGCTTTTGCAGGCTCTGCGGGTCGATCAACAGCTCGGTGGCCCGAAACTGGCCGGCAGCGATGAAATCTTGCACGCTGGTGACGACCAGCGGAATGATCACCCAGGGTTTCGAGATGCACGTGGCTTCCGCGACCATGCCGGGCTTCATGACCTGGGCCTCGATCTGCCCGAATCCCGCCTGCAAGCTGTTTCGGCCCGCTTCGTCCGGTATCAGGATTCCGGCCGGCCGCATGATCTGGGCGACGAGGTCCCCGGGGCGAACGAGGAATTGCTCGACGCGGCCATCGACGCCGGCACGGATGAAAGTCTTGTCGAGATCCACTTGCGCCTGCGCCTGCGCGGCCTCGGCACTTGCCTTCTCGGCCGGCAGGAGCGTAGTGACGCGCAACGTCGCCGATTGCTTGACGGCGCTAGCGGCATCGACGCCGGACTGCCGCTGATCAACCAGCACTTGCAGCTTCTCGATATCGCGTTGCGGCACAATGCCGGGATTGCGGCGTTGCAATTCGCTCTTCACATCCAGCTCGTCCTTGGCTTGCTGCAAGGAGGCTTTCGCCTCCCCGGTCTGAGCGTCCGCCTTGATCACATCGGCCTGCGCCGAGATCAGCGACGCATCCACCTCGGCGATCTTTCGCCTGGCGGTCTCGAGCGCAGCTTCCTGCCTCGAACTATCGAGCCGGAACAGCACGTCCCCCTTCTTCACCGGCGCGGTGAAGCCGACATTGACCTCGACGACGCGGCCGGAGCCCTCGGGCAGGATCGGCACGGTCCTGAAGTAGATCGCCGCGGAGGTTGTCGAGGGATGAAAATAGAAGATCATCGTGATCAGCGAGATCGTGAGCATCAGGCAGCCGGTGATACCCCACCTCAGTTCGTACCAGACGGAGAAGAACGTGATCTCCTTGCCGAACCGCTTGCCCTGCCGATAGCGGCGGTAGAGGTAGTCCGGCAGGATCGTCACCAGCGAGCAGATCATCAGCTCAAGCATGGTTGTGCACCTCTTGCTTCGCGGGCGTCCGGACGTCGGGACTGCCGCCAGATACGGCCTCGGGTTCGGCGGCGGGCGCGCCCGGCTTGGCGTCGGCTATGCGCTCGACGGAATCGGCAATGCTGCGCATCGGCGTGCCGAAATCCGGCAGGTCGATGAGTGCCAGCAGCAGGCCGGCGACCCAGAAGATATGCATGTGGGTGAAAAGCGATATCAGGCCAAGGACGGCGACGATCTCAAACTGCAGCTTCTGCGACTTGTGCGCCATGCGCTCCGGCAGGCTATGCAGCTTCCAGTAGAGGGTGCCAACCCAGAAGACTGTAGCTACAAGGAAAATGCCCATCACCACCATCAGGGTGTCCGCCCCGTCGGCGCCGGGAATGAAGAACGGCAGATGATGGGGGGCTGCCGGATGCATCTGTTCGCTCAAATTTCATCTCCCTTCCGGGCGCCTGGCGCTTCGCAGCCGTGGCGCGCACCGTGCCTTTCGGCCGTGCAGCTTGCTTGATCTGGATCAAAGAATCCAGTCGGCTCGATCCTACCGTTCGAGGGCACGGTCGAAGCTCGGCCCAGGAGTCCCAGCCATGCGAGACAAAATCGATGACCTGATCCCGAAGGCGCATGAAATCCAGAAGCAGGCCGCGTTCAAGGAAGCGGAGAAGGCCGAGGAACATGCCAAGCGTGCGGCGGCTGCGGAAGCCGAGAAGCGCGCCTTGATCGAGCGGTTGAGCAAGCCGTCCGGTCTCAGCGAGGACGAGAAAGTCAAGCTGGCCTCGACAGTGATTCAGCGCGCGGCGCGCAACGGGCTGACCGAAGTGCAGGTCTATCGCTTCCCCAACACGCTGTGCACCGACAAGGGGCGGGCCATCAATCAGATGGAGGCGGGCTGGGAAAAAACGCTGACAGGTATACCCAAGGAAATATACCAGCTCTGGGCGGACTACCTGCAACCGCGCGGCTACCGGATCCGCTACCAGGTCGTTGAATACCCCGGCGGCATGCCCGGCGACATCGGCATCGTCATTGCCTGGGGCTGACAGCTCAAACGATGGACGGGGATCCATGGCGAAGGACAATTCCACCGGAAAGATGAAGCGCAAGCAGTATGAAGAAGAGCTGCACAAGCTGCAGATTCAGCTCTGCCATCTCCAGGACTGGGTGGTAGCGAACAAGCTCAGGGTCATCATCCTGTTCGAGGGGCGCGATGCAGCCGGCAAGGGCGGAACCATCAAGGCCCTGACCGAGAAGGTCAGCCCGCGGGTGTTTCGGGTGGTCGCCCTGCCCGCGCCATCCGATCGAGAGAAGTCCCAGCTCTTCATCCAACGCTACATGCAGCAATTTCCGGCCGGCGGCGAAATCGTCATCTTCGATCGCAGCTGGTACAATCGCGCAGGCGTCGAATATGTGATGGGATTCTGCACGCCGGCGGAACACACGCGGTTCCTCTCACTCTGTCCGCAGATGGAGCAATACATTATCGAGGGCGGCATCATCCTGATCAAGTTGTGGCTCGAGGTCGGGATGGACGAGCAGGAACGCCGCTTCCGGGCCCGGATCGACGATCCGCTGCGACAGTGGAAACTGAGCCCGATGGACACGGCGTCGTACCGGCGCTGGTACGACTACTCCCGGGCACGCGACCTGATGTTCAAGGCGACGAGCTCGAAGCACGCGCCCTGGCACGTCATCCGCTCCGACGACAAGCGCCGGGCGCGATTGAATTGCATTTCGCACCTCCTGAAGACGATCCCCTACGGACGGGTGAAGCGCGACAAGGTGAAATTGCCCAGGCGCTCCGACAAAGGGCGCTACAACGATCAGGTCGGTCTGCGGGGAATGAACTTCGTCGAGGAACGCTACTGAAAAGCCAGGCCGCGCCGGATGCGCGGCCTGGGCCCTTCCGGTCTATTTCAGGCGGATCGTGACGCCGCCCACGGCAGCCGAGACTTCGGCGCCGACCTTCGGACCGCTGAGCTGCAGGATCACGCCATTGGCGTTCTGCAGCTGCACGCCTCCGGCGCCCGCCGCGATCGCACCTCCAGCGCCTGCGGCGCTGTAGGAACCTTCGATTGAGCCGGGCCCCCTCAGGTTGATCGCGCGCCCGACAAACTTGGTGGTCGAGGCGCCGATCGTGAAGCCAACGCTCATGCCCGACACGGTGAACGGATAATGCTTGCCCCGCAGGGTCAATACGCCCTCGCCGCCTCCGACACCAACGATGAAGCCACCCTTGGTGAAGATGACGGCGACCGCGCCGGTCTCGGCCAGCGACGGCGTGCCGAAGCCAGCCAATCCGATTGCCAGCGCGGCAACGACTCCAAGCAAATCCACTTTCCTCATGATGTCCCTCCAGGGATCGGTTGCGCTAACGGATCTATGATGCTGCCTTGAGCTTCGGCGCTGACGCCTTCGGCTTGCCCATCCTGGCGAGAGCCTCGGTCGTCACGAGCTTCAGGCCCTCGGCCGCGTCGTAGCCATGGATCTCCTTCACATCGAGCTTGCGCATGAAGTCGATCGTCTCCTGCGTGATGACCTGGCCAGGGACCATGATCGGGAAGCCCGGCGGATACGGGATCACGAAGTTCGCGGAGACGAGAGCGGGCCCGTTCTTCAGGCGCCTGTCGATCTCGGGATCGTTCAGGCGAAGATATTCGCATCCAGCGGCATCATAGGCTGAATAGAATCCGCTGCGGATGTCGCCTTCGTTCGTCTTGGTGCCGGCATCGCCGCGATAGGTCTCATGGAAATGCGAGAAGTTCGGCAGGTCGGGCACGTCCTTCATCAGGCTGTTGACCCGCACGTCGAAGGCGACCTTGGCGTTCGCTCCGCCTTTGGCCAGGGCCTGATCGATTTCACCGGAGATTTCGGCCAACACCCGGACGAGATGCGCGACGTCGCTCCGCGTATTGTTGATGTTGGACTGGATCAGGACCGAGTTGCGCGACGTCTTGTTGACCTGGATGTTGTAGCGGTTGGCGAGCAGACCCTTGAACTGCGTTCCGTCGTACCCGGCCGTGCCGCAGACCAGCGTCATGCGGGTCGGATCGAGGCAGAACTCGTCGTCGTTCAGGCTCTTTAGGGCGCTCGCCCAGTTGGTGCCGGCCGCCAGATAGTCGGTGAAGCCGCTCTGGCGATATTCCTTGGGGACCATCGCATCGGCACCCAGGACGCGGAAATACCGGGAAATCAGCGGATTGGTGTTGACCGCATTGCGGATGGCGAACGCAATCTCCATTGCATTGGCCACCAGTCCATAGCCCTCGAGCTCCATCTGGCGGCGCGAGACGTCGAGGCTTGCGATCAGCTGCTGGTTCGGACTGGTTGAAGCGTGCGTGAATACGGCCTCCTTGAACTGCGCTTCGACCGTGTGAAATTCGATGTCCTTGACAGACAGCATCGAGCCCTGCCGGATTGCCGACATCGACTTGTGCGTCGAGTTGGTCTGGTAGACCCGCAACCGGATCTGTCGCGGATCGGGGATGAGCCGGGTCTTGAGCAGCACCTCGTCCGACGGCTTCTTGCCGAGTTCGGCCTGCTGCTTCTCGTAGGCCGCAACCGATTTGGGATCGCGCATCCAGGCTTCGATCTCGTTCGCCGCGCCCATCGCGGTTCGTCGCCTCAGGAACGGCGAGAACCGCGCGAAGCCGAACCAGGCCTCGTCCCAAAGGAAGATCAGGTCAGGCTTGATCGCGAGGCATTCCTCCATCACCCGCCGCGTGTTGTAGATGTGACCATCGAAGGTACAATTGGTCAGGTCGATCATCTTGACCCGGTCGAGCCGGCCATCGGCCTTCGCGTTCAGAAGCGCCTGCTTGATCGTCTTCAGCGGCACCGCGCCGTACATCGAGTATTCCGTCATCGGGAATGCCTCGACGTAGAGCGGCTGCGCACCCGCCAGCACCATGCCGTAATGGTGCGACTTGTGGCAGTTGCGATCGACGATCGCGATGTCGCCGGGACCCAGCAGCGCCTGCACCGCCATCTTGTTGGAGGTCGAGGTGCCGTTGGTCACGAAGTAGACGCGGTCGGCACCGAGTGCGCGCGCGGCCTTCTCCTGCGCCTTCTTGATGTTGCCGGTCGGTTCCAGCATGCTGTCGAGGCCGCCGGTGGTGGCGCTGCTCTCGGCAAGGAACAGGTTCAGCCCGTAGAATTCGCCCATGTCGCGGATCCAGTCCGACTTGAACACGGACTTGCCGCGCGCGATCGGCAGCGCGTGGAAGGTCCCGATCGGCCGCTGCGCGTATTTCTTCAGATTGTCGAAGAACGGCGTGTCGAAGCGATCCTGCACGCCTTCCAGAATTGAAAGGTGCAATTCGAGGATATCCTCGATCGAGTAGAACACTCGGCGCACCACGTCGGCCTCCGGATTGCCGGCCAACTCCTCGACGTCGCGATTGGACATCAGGTAGAGATCAAGCTCGGGACGAATCCGCTTCAGGATATGGGCCAGCCGTAGCGCGGACGCATCGGACTCTTCGTTGAGCCCCATGGCGCCAGTCATGGCACGAAGCACGGGCGCATCGTGGCGCGAGCGCAACCCAAAGCCTTCATTGATCACCACCGCCGCAATGTTGGGGTTCAGCATTGCCGCACAGAAGGCGTCCTCAAGACTGCCCACCAACACGGGCTCATAGACGAAGGCGTCGACCGGACGCCGCAGCCTGCGCCATTCCGCCAGGAGTCCCGGCCAATTGCTGGCTGGCACCCCGGTCACGATCAGGGTCTCGAAGTAGGGACGGCGCGCCGCCGATTGTCCGAGCGTTGGCGGGAGCAGATCGGGAACGTCGCCATTGCCCTCGTCCTGCGCGCTCCAGTCACTGGCATGCTGGCGGAAGGATTTTGTCTGAAGTGCCTGCACGATCCGCGTCGAAAGCATATGCGAGGTGGCGGCATCGCCCGCCGCCGCGGCTTCCTTCAGCGCCGCCATCAAACGAAGGCCCGGGTAGCCGTGAAACTCCTCGGTGACCGCAAGCGTCGACAGCGCCTTGTCGTACGCCGCCCGGTCACCGCCCCGGCTCCACGCCTTTGCCGCCTCGACCAGATCGCGCCAATTGTCGGCGCGTCCGCCGGGTCCCGAGAAGAACTGGTCGATACGCTGCTGGGCCTGCTTCGCGTCGTTGGCCATGAATGTCTCCCGATCTTGGCGGTGTTCCGATCTTGACGGTGTTCCCCGTCCAAGCGTACGAACCGCGCACACCGCTCCCTTTGATCCAAGTCAATCCGCAGCGGTTGAGACAAACCTTGTCGCCACCGAGCGATCGCAACGTCTTGCGATGCAACAAGGCTCGAATGTTAGGGAACGGTCCGCGGGACAGCGCACGTCAGTCGTTTGCCTGTGGCTTCCTGCTGCTCAATACGCTGTCGAGCGTACGCATCCAGTCGCCGCTGTCGGTCTTGTCGGCAAGACCATCCGCCTGAAGCAGATCGCGCAACTGCGCGTGCGCGCCGACGATGCAGAACGTGATGCCGCGCGAGGCGAGTTCCTGGTGCAGATCGTGCAGCATGCGCGACCCCGCCAGGTCGATGAACGGCGAGGCCGACAGGTCGCAGGCCACCAGCTTGACGTCGGGGGACGTCTGCAGTGCGGCCAGCACAGTTTCGAAAATCGTCTCGGCATTGACATAAAGCAGCGAGGTTTCCGGGCGGAAGGCGATGATCCCGGTCAACGGTTCCACGTCGTCATGGCGCGCCCGGTCGGAATAGCGGCCGCTGCCAGGAAGACGGCCAAGAAATGCGACATTGGGCTGGGACGCACGCAACAGCAGCAGGAAGATCGAGGCGGCGGCCGCCAGCAATACGCCCTGCAGGATCCCGAGGAACAGCACGGAGACCAGCGCGATGACGGCCGCGTAGAAATCGATCCGGCTGATCCGCCACATTCGGGCAAGCGCCGGAATATCGACCAATTTGTAGACAGCCGAAAAAACGATCGCGGCAAGCACGGTCTTCGGCAGATTGGTCAAGAGACCCGTGAAAAACAGCAGGCAGAGTGCGAGGGTCGCAGAGCAGAACACAAGCGCGAGCGGCGTACGCGCACCGGCCGCGTCATTCACGGCCGACTGCGACAGCCCGCCGGCGACGGGATAGCCATGCCCGAAGGCTGCGGCAAGATTGGCCGCGCCGAGCCCGAGAAACTCCTGCCGGACATCCAGTGCATAGCCGTGCTTTGCCGCGAAGCTTCGCGCTGCCGACACGCCTTCCACGTAAGCCAGCACGAGACACCCGGCGGCGATCGGAAAGAGATCGTCAAATTCGAGCAGGCCGAATGTCGGTAGCGAAAGGGTCGGCAATCCGGTCGGGATCTTTCCGGTCACCGGCAATCCCATTTCCGCAAGCCCAAGGACGGAGACCGTGAGGATCGACAGCGCGACCACGGCGAGGCCAACAGGCTTTCCGGGCAGCCTGCGCTCGCCGAGCAGGAGCAGCACGGTCGCAGCCACGCCAATGCCGAGCACCAGCGGCCTGGTATCGCCCAACTGGCCAGCAAGCTTGATCGCACGGTCGAAAAAATTGTGGCCGCCGCCTGCCACGCCGAACAGGCTTGGCAGCTGGCTCATGATGATGGTGAGCCCTGCCCCGGCCTTGAAGCCCACCAGAATGCTGTCGCTGATCAACCGCACCAGCAGGCTGAGCCTGAACAGCCACGCAATCAGGCAGAGCAGTGCCACGCTGAAGGCAACGAGGCTGACGATCTGCCCGTAACGTGTGGCGTCGCCGCCGGCCAGCACGCCGACGGCGCTGGCGATCATCAGCGAGATCGCCGAGGTCGGTCCCACCGCGAGTTGCCGCGACGAGCCGAGCAAGGCGTAACCCACGCCGCCGAGCAGGTAACCGTAGACGCCGACCTGCGGCGGCAGGCCGGCGAGCCCGGCATAGGCCAGCGACACCGGGATCGCGTAGGCCGCCAGCGTGACCCCGGCGATGGCGTCCGCGCCAAGCCAGGATGCGCGATAGTCGGCAAGCCAGCTCGCCGGCGGAAACCGTCGGACCCAACTCGTCTCGCTCTGGATTGACATCAAGCCCGCCGTATCAAGCCGCATTGGACGCATGTGGTTGCGCCGGGGCGGACCGATCCACGTTGATTCAGATCAAGCGTCGCCCTCGCAGATCAGCACTAGGATTGCCGTAACCTGCACATTTATCCGCGGATTGCCGGAGGGCATGACATGCGTCAGCACGGCTTGCGAGCCCTCGCAACTGTAACGCTTCTCCTGCTTGGTCTGGCCACCCCGGCACGCGCCGACGACAACAGCGCATCCCAGCGCATCCAGGAAGAGATCTGGGCCTTGCCGCTGCCGCTACCCATGTTCGCCTATCTGGTTCGACCGCTCGGCGAC
This sequence comes from Bradyrhizobium septentrionale, assembly GCF_011516645.4. NCBI lineage: Bacteria > Pseudomonadati > Pseudomonadota > Alphaproteobacteria > Hyphomicrobiales > Nitrobacteraceae > Bradyrhizobium > Bradyrhizobium septentrionale. The sequence goes on from NZ_CP088285.1 coordinate 1,631,695, forward strand.
GGCCCCTTCCCGCTGGTCATCATGAACCACGGCGTGTCGCTGAACGCCAGGGATCGCAGCTTCTTCCCGCTGGTCGAATTTCGCGACGCCGCAATGTGGTTTGCACGGCGCGGTTATCTCGTGGTGGCGCCCGTCGGTACCGGCTATGGCGCGGCAGCCATCGATATTCCCGAGCGCGGACTTTATGGCCCGTTCTTCTCCAAGATCGGGAAATGCACCAATCCCAATTTCCTCGACCCGGGTCTCGCCGTCGCGCAGGTCGATCTCTGGATCATTGACTACATGGCCGCCGAAAAGCGCACCCTGCCGGACGGCGTCATCGTCGTCGGGCAGTCGGCCGGCGGCTGGGCTGCAATCGCCCTGTCGAGCCTCAACCCACCGCAGGTCAAGGCCATCATCACCTTCGCGGCGGGCCGCGGCGGCCGTGTCGATGGCAAGCCCAACAACAATTGTGGTCCCGACAAACTGGTCGAAGCGACCGGCGTGTTCGGCCACACGTCGCGGGTTCCCATGCTGTGGCTCTACATCGAGAACGACACATTCTTCGGCCCGGCCCTGTCGAAGCGGATGCACGAGGCTTTCACGCACGCCGGCGGCAGGGCCGAGTACCATCTACTGCCGCCGTTCGGCGACGAAGGACATTTCCTGATCGGCTCGCCCGATTCCATTCCCACCTGGTCGCCATTGATCGAACGATTTCTGGACAAGGTTCGCTAGGCGCAATCTCGCTGGAGGAGTATCCATGGTCCGATATGGTCCCTTGTATGGTCCTTTGGCGACGTTGGTGCTGTTTGCGGTCAGCATCGGTGCTTCGCACGGCCAACAGACGCCTTCGCCGCCCGCTGCGGTCAAGGATGGCGCCGAGGTAGCCACGCGAGGGGCACGCGTGGCGCGGGACGTCAAGTATGGCGAATGGCGAAAGCTCTGTTTCACCGCTGCCGGCGCCAAGACATTATGCCGGACGACGATCACCGGCACCCTCGGGACCGGCCAGACGGCCGTTCGCATCGATCTGATCGAGCGCGAGGACGGGACCGCCCGCCTCCAGCTATTCCTGCCGGTCGGGATGTACCTGCAAGCCGGCGTCAAGCTGTCGGTCGACCAACAGAAGGTCCATCGCCTGCCCTATACCTGGTGCGTGACCAACATGTGCATCGCAGCCGATGTTGCCGACCCCAAGCTGCTCGAGGAAATGGATGGCGGAAAGGCGCTCTCGGTCGACGTCGTCGACACCAGCATTTTGACGGTGACGACGTCGGTGCCGCTCGACCGCTTTGCGACCGTCCGCAAGGGAGCACCCGCGCTGACCCTCGATCAAGCCATTGACGAATGATTGAGACCGGCGATCGCTAGACTGCGCCCGCCAACAATTGTTCGATCGGCTGCATCAGCGATTTTGCCGTGAACGGCTTGGTCAGATAGGCCACGCAGCCCGATGCCATTGCGGCCATCCGTGTCGCCGGGTTGTCATTTCCGGTGATGTAGATGACCGGGACGTCGATGCCCCGATCCGCCAGGCGGTGCCGCAGTTCGATCCCTGAACCATCGCTGAGATTGATGTCCAGGATCAGACACAGCGCGCCGTCGAAGCTGCCATCTCTCAGCAAGGCATTTCCGGTCTCGAATAATCTGGATGCAAATCCATATTCCCGCAGCAGCCGTCCGATACCACGGAGCATGGAGGGGTTATCATCCACGACGAATACTAGTTTCGCGGTCGGCAAATCCTGCGGGCCTCTACCCTATCGTTGAAGCAGAACCTCGACTGGCTGCCCAACGTCCGTGCCTGGACGAAGGACACATTGAAATCTCACCGGCGCGCGACATCGCCGCGGCCAATATCGGAGATACGCGCCGTCACACAGCTTTCATATTGTACCATGGGACAGGAGGCCGCAGCTGCCGCGGCGGATTAACCCTTAACTTCGCTGTCAAGCTCGCGCATGCCGAGCCGCTCCGCGATCGAGACGAGCTCGGCAAGTGACTGCACCTGCATCTTCTCCATGACCTGGTGACGGTGCGCCTTGATCGTGCGTTCCGTCGTGCCGAGTTCATAGCCGACCTGCTTGTTGATCCGACCGCGTACAATCAGATCGAACACCTGCCGCTCGCGTGGGGTCAACTTCGCCAGCAGCGCGCGGAGTGAGTCGAGCCTGGTCCGCTGGCTGCGGGCCAATTCGTGCCGCGCAACGGCGCGATTGATTGCCTCGATCAGCTGCTCAGATGCGATCGGCTTGGTCAGGAAATCCTCGGCTCCGGCCTTGATCGCCTGCACAGTCGTCGCCGTGTCGGCATGTCCGGTAAGGAATACAATCGGAAGCGTCGACTCCAGCTCGTTGAGACGGATCTGCAGCTCCGGACCACTCATTCCGGGAATGCGTACGTCCAGCAGGATACAGCCGGCTTCTTCGTCGCCTGGCAATTGATCGAGCAGTTGCCGGGCCGATGCATACGTCGCCACACGGTAGCCGGCGAGCTTGAGCCTGCGCTCAAGTGCTGTGCGAAACGAGGCGTCGTCGTCGACAATATGCACGTAAGCGTGCATTACTCTCTCTCTCCTCCACGACCGACGCAAATACTGCGTTCGTTAAGTTAGCACTGCCTCCTGCCAAAGTAAGACCCAAACGCGCTATGCCGCCAGCGGCAATGAAAGATGGAAAACCGCTCCGCCCCCGGACTGGTTCTCGGCCCAGATCTGACCGCTATGCGCCAGAACGATCGTCCGCGCGATTGACAGGCCAATGCCCATTCCCTGCTCCTTTGTGGTGAAGAACGGATCGAAAATCTCGTTCAGCCTGTCCTGGGGAATTCCCGGACCGGAATCGCAGATCGAAATCACGGCCGACGCCCCTCCGTTGACTTCGGTACGGCCGATGATCGTGCGTCCGTAGGGCATCCTGGCCATCGCGTCCATGCTGTTGACCACGAGGTTGAGAATGACCTGCTGCAACTGAACCGGATCACCTTCCACCAGCAGGGTCTGCGGCGACGTCTGCAGGTAGATCGCGACGTTGCGGGTCGAGGCCTGCAGCTTGAGGAAATCGAATGCCTCCCGCATGGTCTGGTTGAGGTCGATCTCCTTTTTCTCAAATGGCGCACGCTTCAGCAGGCTGCGCATCCGGCGTATCACCTCGCTCGCACGCAGATCATCACGCTTGATGTCGGAAATGATCTCCCGCACCTCCTGAAGGTCGGGCGTCGGCGAACCGAGGATCAACTCCGCCGTCTCGGCATTGGTCAGGATCGACCCAAGCGGCTGGTTGAGCTCATGGGCGATCGAGGACGACAGTTCGCCGGCGGTCGCCTGCCGATTGCTGTGAGCAAGCTGGGACAGGCGATTGCGAGCCTCGACCTCGGCCTTTCGTCGCATGTACCGCTCGTGCAGCAGGAACGCGATCAGCATGGTCTGCACCAGCAACGCCGCAGCGAGCGCAACCGCCCGCCAGCGATATGTTTCCAGGAAAGTCGGCTCCTGGAAGCGGATTTCGCTGCCTTGCGGCAGGCTGGCTTCGCTGACATTCCAGCGCTGCATCTGCCGCCAATTGAAGATCGGCTTCACGGCATTGACGACCGACGGCGGCAGGTTTTCCGGCGCTTCGCCATCGAGGATTCGCAGCGCCCTTTGTGCTGCGTCGGCACCGATCAAGGACGGGACAAGAGCGAAACCGCCTATGCCGCCCGGCTCGAGGAATGTCTCCGCCGCGATTACGATGGGACGATTTGCCTTCGCTGCGACAAATGCAAGAGCGTCCGAGGGCGGATAGTAGTTGCCCTTGCCGTCGCTATAGAGGCCCGTGTAGATGATCGCGCTGCGGTCGGGAAGCGCGGCGACCTGCGCAATGATGTCCGGCATCGGACGTCCGATGATCTCGATAATGTCGAGGCCCGGAATGCCGGCCGCAGCCTGATCTTTCCAGTTGCGAAACAGAACTTGCCGTTCCCATTCCGCACCAACAAGCACAATGGTTTTGAGGTCTGGTACCACGGCGCGAGCGACCGAGACGGCATCCTTGAACTTCAAGGCCACGATGCCGCCGGTGACATAGTCAGGCGGCCGCAATCGCTTGAAATCATTCTCTTCGACCAGCGCAAACACGATTGGCGCGTCGGGCCAGAGTTGCGGGCGCCAGCGGAGCACAAGCTCGAGCGCAGCCGCTCCAACGGCAACCACGACACCGATCGGTCGATCGCGATATTTCGTCTCGAGAAACCGCCGAAAGCCCTCCTGATAGGCCTCACCGCCGAAGCGATTGAGATCGAGGCTTTCCGTGTAGATCGTCGTCGGAGCGTGACCGTGCGCGCTCACGGCATCCCGCAATCCAACAAAGACCTGATAGTAGAACGGACCACGTCGATCGGACTGGTCCAGCACCAGCATGGAATGCGGGCGCATCTCTTGCGCCCGGAGACCAGCCGGCGACAGCAAGCTAGCCAGCAGGATGATCAGTCCAGAGAGCCGAATTGCCTTGCCCATAGCGCTCGGAGCCGAAGACCAACGGGTTCAAGAAAAACTAGCACGGTTATCGTCGTAAATGCTGAAAAGTAATCCAACACTCGCGTACCAATTGCGAACAAATTGCCGCATTCCGCGCCCCTGTCCTTTGGGACAATGGCCTCAAGACCAATAGAGCCTGGTCGGGCCGTGTCGTAGTCATTGCACGCGGACAAGCATTTTCGAACCGCTACGGACGCCGCAAGGTCATAGTGAAGAGGGTTGGTCCATGTTCGCTCGCGTCAATGTCAGACCGGCCAATGTACCGAGTGTCCTCGGTGGGCTGACCGCCCCGCACGCCAACTTCATCACCAGCGAATTCCACTACAGAAGGGGCGCCGAGATCTACGGCGAGGCGGAGCCCGCGGAGTACGTCTACCAGGTCGTTTCCGGGGCCGTCCGCAGCTACAAGCTCCTCTCCGACGGACGGCGTCAGATCGGTGCTTTTCACCTCGTCGGGGACATTTTCGGCCTTGAGAACGCCGAAACTCATCGCTTCACAGCCGAAGCCGTCGTCGACACGGACGTGCGCCTGATCAAGCGTATGAGCCTCGAACGGGTGGCGCATTCCGATTCCGCCCTGGCTCGCAACCTGCTGATCATGACCACGAGCAACCTGCAGCATGCCGAAGACCACATGCTGCTGCTCGGCCGCAAGACCGCGTTGGAGCGGGTCGCCGCGTTTCTGCTCGAAATGGATCGCCGGCTGACCGGCGTCGGCGTCGTCGCCCTGCCGATGTGCCGGCGCGATATCGCCGACTATCTCGGGCTGACCCTCGAGACCGTATCGCGTGCGCTATCCAAGCTGCACGCCTACGGAGCCCTTGACTTCCTCGGCTCGAACCAGCGCGAAATCATGCTGGTTGACCGCGACCAGCTGTCCAGGCTGGACAACTGACCGGGACGCTATGAGGATCTCGTGAGCGTCCCCTGGCGTTCGATGGTCTTTTGCAGCACCTCGAACAGGACCGCAGTCGACCAGCCGAACATCAGAATACCGTTCATGGCGGCCATCGGTCCGACCAGCCGCCACTCCTTGACCGGGATCACGTCGCCATATCCGAGCGTGGTGTAGTTCACAAAGGCGAAATCGAGCAGATTGCTGCCGGCCGGCGCCGCACCGATCACAAGATAGGCCAGTGACCACACCATGATCTCCAAGGTGTGAGCCACCATAAGGATCAGCGCGGTCGTCACCATCACGCCGCTGAGCTGCAACCCAAACCGACCCGCGGCACTCAGGGCCACGTTCCGCATCAGTCCGATCACCAAGACGGTGAATAATGAGTGGAGCACGATGTTGATCGCGCTGACCGCCGATCCAACGATGAGCTGCAACAATATCATCGCTCACCCGCCAGCCGGGCGCGATCGTCCCGAATCCACGCTGTGATCAACTCCCAGGCGACCGCGAGAATGATTGGGCCGATGAACAGGCCCACGATGCCGTGGGCAAGCGTGCCTCCGATCACGCCGACGAAGATGACGAGCGCCGGCGTGGTCAGGCCTCGCCCCATGACCAGCGGCTTCAGCACATTGTCGAGGACGCCGACGACCAGGAAGAACAACGTCAGGGCCAGCGCCGTCGGGAAGTCCTTGGCCAACCAGAGCCAGATGATGACGGGAAACAGCACGATCGCCGCCCCGATCTGCACGATCGTCAACAGCATGACCACAAACGCCAGCAGCCCCGCGCTCGGAATCCCTGCCAGCTTGAAGCCGATGCCGGCCAGCAGTGATTGCAGGACAGCGACGCCGATCACACCTTGTGAGACTGCCCGGATTGTTGCGCCTGCAAGGTCGAGGAAGTGCTCGCTCTGCTCCGGCACGATGCGGGACAGGAAGCCCCTGCATGCCGCGGCAAGCTGCCGCCCGTGCGGAAACAGAAACCCTGCCACGACGACCGCCAGCAGAAACTTCAGCATCCCGACCCCGGCATTGCCGGCGAACGCAAACAAGGTGCCGGCCAGGGGCTTCAGATGCGGCACGGCCTCGCGCAGCACGGCGCGCAGATTGGTCGACGCCCGGTCCCAGAGCTCGTAGAGCGGGCCGCCGATCAGCGGCCAATCCTTGATCTCCGGCATCGGCGATGGCACGACGACGTTGCCGGCGCTCAGTTGTTCGGCGAGCTCCCTCATCCCCTCCACCGCCCCGATCCCGAGCCAGGCCGCCGGTCCGATGACGACGGCCAATGCGATCGAGGTCAGGACAAGGGCGGCGATGCCCGCATGGCCGCCGAGCATCCCTGTGAGCCAGTTGAAAACCGGATAGAGCGCGACCGCGAGCACGATGCTCCAGGCCAGGATCGGCACGAACGGGCGGACCAGGACGAACGACCAGTAGATCAGCAGCGCCAGCAATCCGAGGCGAATTGCGAACTGGATGAACTCGTCTCCGGCCACGAGCTGGCGAAGGGTTTTCAAGAACGTGCTCTCGATTGAGCGTCAATAGGCACGCAGGAAGCGGTGCCATCGCCTTGGCACGCATCGCTTGATCCAGATCAAGCGTCGGCTGCTGCCGGCTGGCAGGCTTGTCTCCGCATGATCCGGAATTTGCCATGAACTTGCCCGCCGTTTCGATCACGGCTGCGCGTGTCACCCCGATGTGGAGGACGTCATGAAGGACGCCAAAACCTTGCTGGCTTTGACCCTGCTTGCGAGCACGATTGGCGTTGGCGTGAGCCAGGCGGCCCCGCTACCGACCAACATCGCTGTCATGAAAGGTGCGGTCGACAACAGCGCCGTTCAGGTCCGTTGGGGCGGCTGGGGCGGCGGCTGGCGCGGTGGCTGGGGCTATCGCGGTTGGAGAAGAGGCTACGGCGGCTGGGGTTATCGCGGATGGGGCGCTGCCGCTGCCGGCGCGATTGTTGGCGGAGCCATCGCAAGCTCGGCCTATGGCGGGTATCCCTACTACGGCGGCGGATATGGTTATGGCTCCGGCTACGGCGCCGGATACGGCTATTGCCCGCCTGGCGGAGGTTACGGCTATTCGCCGGCCTACTACGCCCAGCCGCGCTATTACGGTTGGTAGGTCGGCCGTTGGGCGCCTAGCTCGCCTTCAGTCACGTCACCGGAGGCCGAGCAACGAACGTCGATAGCCGCTATCGCGCGCTTCGTTCCTGCACACGAAACTGCCGTCAAGGCCCCTGCCATAACGGCTCTGGCCTTTGAGATAATAGCGGCCGCGGCGGAAATCGAGCCAGACCACGGTATCGCCAGGACAATGCCGCTGGGCCTGGGCGTCATAACGGAAGGACGTTAGCGGCAGCGCGACCGTTTGTTGTGCAGAACAGAACAGGACAATCGTTGCCGGGAGCCCGATTCCGAACCTTGCTGCCAGTTGGCCTCGACGTCCGGTCGAATTTGCAACTATTTTGACGCGCATTCATGGCCCCGGACTGGTGTCTCCGGTCGCAGGCGCCGAACTCATCACCGACATCGGTTCGCTGAGCTTTCAGAAGAGAAGCTCGAGATGAGAGGCTCGCTCAGAGCGACAGCAATCCAAAGGCAAACGCGACAGTCGACAGCATCCCGGCCGTCATGACCGTCAACCTGAAGGCAAAGTCGCCGTCGATCGCTTCAAGCCAGCGATGAAACGCTCGCCGAAACATGTCGCTGCCTTTCCCCATGATGGTCATGGTAGATCACGGAGAAATCGAGTGACCAGTGCAGCTTGTGCCAGACAATTGGAATTGCGTGCGACAAGCTGGCTCACCCAATCGGACTATAATAGCCCGGTTGACCGCGCGGCGCCCTGAATGGCGAATGACCTGGCAGCCTTGTCGGCGACAGCTCGCGCGCCGGAGATCAAAGTTCCAACCGTGTGGAAAGCTCAGCGCTTTGCGCCTCCCTTGTTCCCTGTCGCGGCTTCGTAGGCATCGCGATAGCCTCTGGCGATGGCCCGGACACCTCGTCCGATATCGTCGTAGACATCGTCAGGGAGGTTCGCGAGCGATACCCGAAGCGACCATTCCGGTGCATCGAAGCCGCCTCCGTTCAGCAGCACGATTCCGTGAGCTTCGGCCAGCCTGAACGCGAGATCCAACGGGTGGACATTCTTCTTCAGGTGTTCAACGGCATCGTCGCCGATGTTCTTTCGAGCCCAGAACTCGAAATCGATAAGGCCGTAATAGGCATCGTAATTCGGGTTGGGGGTTAGCTTGTCAGCAAGCCCGAGCCCGTCGAGCAGCGACCACAGGCGTTTGTTGACGATTTCCATGCAGGCCGCCTGATAGGCCTTTTTCACGTCCAGCATCTCCGAGAGCGAGAACAGGCTCATCATCACCTGCTGCGGCAACGACAGTCCCGCGGTGTGATTGAGCGCCACGTCGCGGCTGTCGGCCACGATGCGGTCGATCAGCTTGAGCTTGCGCGGCTCCAGCGTCAGCGGCCCGTAGCGCTTGTCGAGCGCTTTCACGGCGGCGTCCGGTAGCTTGGCGATCATCTTGTCGAAGATATTGTCTTCGTGGATGGCGATGGCCCCTAACCGCCATCCCGTGCAGCCGAAATACTTCGAATAGGAGTACACGCCGATGGTGTTGTGCGGAAGCTCGCCGAGCAGCGAACGGAAGTTGTGCACGAACGTTCCGTAGACGTCGTCGGTGAGGATCATCAGGTCGGGGCGCTTGGTCTTGACCAAATTGGCCAACTTGGCAATCGTCTCCTTGCTCAACGCCATCCCCGGAGGATTGGACGGATTGACGACGAAGAAGGCCTTAACCTTCGGATCTTCCAGCTTTTTGATTTCCTCGTCGGTGAACTGGAATTTGTTTTCCTGCGGAGCCCTGATCTGAACGACCTTCAGATCGTAGTCTTCCAGGTGCGTCATCTCGATGTAGGGCGTGAAAATTGGCGTCGCCAGCGCAATCGTATCACCAGGCACGAGCAGCCGATTGGCCTTCAACGACTTGAAGAGATAGCACATCGCCGCCGTGCCGCCCTCGACCGCATAGATGTCGAATTTTCCGGCCGGCCGGGGCTCGCCGCAGACGGCCCACATCAGATATTCGTGCACGATCTTTTCGTTGTGCACCAACATGCGGTCCGGCACCGGGTAGTTGTCGCCGATGATCGAATCGACCAGTTCGTGGACGAAGGCGTCGGGATCGAAGCCGAACTTCTTGACCGCAAAGGGCAGCATCTCGGTCAGGAAGCTCGCGCCCGGCATGTCCTTGTGCTGGGCGAGCCAGGCCTCGAACCGCCCGGCAATGCCCTTTGCCTGCGGCATGCCGCCGATGCCCGCCGGGTGCTCAATCACCCGCTTGCTCTCGGTGATGGCGAATTGTCCGAGCAGGAAGAAGCCCTCGCGTGGCGTGGTGGCGACCCAGTTGGGGTTGCCCCGCCCGGCGTTCAAAAAGGCCATCTGACTTTGCTTCGAAGCGCTCTTCGCGAGATTGATCAATTCGTCCTTGATCTCGAAGGGGCTCAACGCCTCAAATTTCTTTAAGGTCAGAAGATCGGCCATTGGACACTCCCGGGGGATGCGAGCTGTTGAATGGAGGCGGACAGGCTCCTTGCCTGCACGATAGCGCCAAGCATGATCGGCGGCCGGTGACGAACCTTGATCTATGTCAACGATCCTTTGCGCAGGCGCCGCGACCGCAGCGACGGATAGCCGCGTCACGATGCAATCTGCGCACCACGCGGTAGTGTCGGCAAGGCGATGAAATCGCAGCGCTCTCGCAGTTGCGATTGACATAGATCAACATCCTTCTCACCAGCTGCCGCCTGATGTCGATCGGTACAGTTGCTCGCCCTTTTCGGCCCGCTGCGCGAGATCGAAGCAAGCGCATGCCGAAGCCCCAGGACAGCATGAACGGGTGACATCATGATCGATTGGTTCTTCCAGACGCTCCGCACCTATCCCGAAATCGCGATCTTCCTCTCGTTGGCCCTGGGCTACTATTTCGGATCCTTCACCTATAAGGGCCTCGGTCTCGGCGCCGTCACCGCGACGCTGGTCGCCGCGGTCATCATCGGCCAGATCGGAATCACCATTTCGGGTCCGCTCAAGCCGTTCTTCTTCCTGATGTTCCTGTTCGCCATCGGTTATGGCGTCGGACCGCAATTCGTGCGCGGCATCGCGCAGGACGGCGTTCCGCAGGCGATTTTCGCGGCCGTGGTCTGTGTGTTCTGTCTTCTCTCTGCGTATTTCGGCGCGAAGATCGCCGGCTATGACGTCGGATCGGCTATCGGGCTCTATGCCGGCTCACAGACGATCTCCGCGTCGATGGGGCTTGCAACCGACGCCGTCAATCGCCTTGGCCTGCCCGCAGACGAAGCCAAAAAGCTGCTGGATGCCATGCCGGTCGCCTATGCCGTGACCTATATTTTCGGCACGGTTGGATCGGCGATCGTGCTGGCCCTGCTCGGGCCTGCGCTGCTCGGCATCGATCTCGAGACCGCATGCAAGAAATATGAGGAAGAGCACGGCGGCAAGAAGCAGCTGGGCGGCCCGGGGACGGCCTGGCACCAGTTCGACTTGCGCGCCTACCGCGTTCGCGAGCGCGGGCCGGTCGTCGGCAAGACGGTCGAGCAGGCAGAAGCGCTGATTCCCGATCAGCGCATCTTCGTCCTCCGGCTACGGCAAGGTGGACAGATCGTGGAGGCAACCTCCGACACCGTGATTCACGCCGGCGATGTCGTCGCCGTAGCCGGCCGCCGCGATGTGCTCGTGCAGCTGATCGGCGAGCAGGCGGAGGAAGTTGACGATCGCGAGCTGCTTGCGGTGCCGATCGAGGGCGTCGATGTCTACGTGACCAGCAAGGACGTCGATGGCAAGACGCTGGAGCAACTGGCGAAAGCGCCGGGCGCTCGCGGCGTATTCCTGCGCAAGATCAGCCGGGGCGCGATCGCGACCGAGATCCCGATTCTGCCGAACACGAAGATCAACCGGGGCGACATCCTCACCCTGGTGGGCCGCACACGCGATGTCGCCGCCGCGACGACCATGCTGGGCCGGCCGGATCGCGCGACCGACATTGCCGACGTCGCATTCATCGGCGCAGCCATTGCGATCGGCGCCCTTGTCGGCGCCTTCGTCTACAAGATCGGAAGCGTGCCGCTCACTTTGTCCACCTCCGGCGGCGCGCTGATCTCCGGTCTGTTTTTTGGCTGGCTCCGATCCGTGCACCCGACGTTCGGGCGGATCCCGTCACCCACCGTGTGGTTCATGAACTCGGTCGGCCTGAACGTCTTCATTGCGGTGGTCGGCATCTCCTCGGGACCGGGATTTGTCGCCGGATTGCAAAAGCTCGGCTTCAGCCTGTTCCTCTGGGGCGTCGTCGTGACCACGGTGCCGCTGATCCTGGCGATGTTCGTCGGCAAGTACGTGTTCCGTTTCCACGACGCGATCCTGCTCGGATGCTGCTCCGGCGCACGTACGACCACCGCCTCGCTGGGCATGATCAATGATCGCGCGAAGAGCCAGATTCCCGGCCTTGGCTATACCGTCACCTACGCGGTCGGAAACACGCTGCTGACGATCTGGGGCATGGTGCTGGTGATGATGATGACATAGCCGCGGCGAGCGACGATGTTGATCTGGCTGCAGCAGTTTCTCGTCCGTTATCCGGAACTCGCACTGTTCCTGGTGATCGCGGCGGGCTACTGGATCGGAAGCTTCAGGATCGGCGCTTTCAGCCTTGGCCCGGTGACGGGCTCGCTCTTCGCCGGCCTCGCGGTCGGCGATTTCGCGCATGTGCCCGTCTCCAGCATGACCAAATCGTTCCTGTTCCTGCTGTTCCTGTTCGGGGTGGGCTATTCGGTCGGTCCGCAATTCGTGCTGGCGATGAAGCGTGAAGGGCTCAAGCCGATGCTGATGGCCATTGTCGTCAGCCTCACCGGTCTTGCGGCGGCAATCGTTGTGGGGCGCGTGCTGAAACTTGACCCCGGCCTCGCGGCCGGACTCCTGTCTGGTGCGCTCAGCCAGAGCGCTGCAATGGGTACGGCGACCGACGCAGTCAATTCGCTGCCCGTGTCTGAAGCACAACGCGCATTGTTCGTCTCGCACATCGCGGTGGCCGATGCGGTCTGCTACATCTTCGGCTATGCCGGCGTGATCACATTCTGCACGATCATTGTTCCGGCGCTGCTGAAGATCGATCTGAAGACGGAAGCGCTCAAGCTGGAGCAAACCCTGGGCATCACGCGCACCAGGCCCGGCCTGGTGTCCGCCTGGCGCAAGTTCGAGCTGCGCGCCTACCGGCTGGATGACGACGCGGCGATCGCCGGACTGACCGTTGCCGCCGCCGAAGCTCGCGTGCCCGGGCAGCGCGTGTTCATCCACCGCATTCGCCGCGGAGAGCGCATCCTCGAGGCGGAGCCTGGAATGATGCTCGCGGCGGGCGATGTCGTCGCGCTGTCCGCTCCGCGCCAGATCATCGTGGAGCTGGTCGAACCGCACGGCGAGGAGGTCGAAGACCAGGAGCTGCTCGATATCCCTCTGATCTCGGCCGACGTGTTCCTGATCAACCCGAAGCTCGCGGGCAGCAGTCTCCAGCAGGCGTCGGAACAGAGCTGGGCACGCGGCCTCTATTTGCGCGCGTTGAGCCGGGGTGGAGAGGCACTTCCCATCGCCGCCGGTATCGTCCTGCAGCGCGGCGATCTGCTTCGTATCGTTGGTCCCGAAACTGTCGTGCAGAATGCGGCGAAGAACATCGGCGTCATCGTTGCGCCAAGCACGAGCATCGATTTCGTCGTGCTGGGGCTCGCGATTTTTTTCGGCGGCCTTGTTGGCGTTCTCCTGAGCTTTTCGGTTGGCGGTGTCACGATCTCGCTGAGCACCAGCGTCGGCACCTTGCTCGCCGGACTTCTGGTCGGCTATCTCCGCACCCGTCTGCCAACTTTCGGCCGGATCCCCGACGGCGCGATCAGCCTGATGACGTCGCTCGGACTGGCGGCCTTTGTCGGCCTTACCGGGATTCATGCCGGACCGATCTTCCTTTCCGCCATACGGGAGTCGGGCATCGGCCTGCTTCTCGGCGGCATGATCGTAACCCTGCTGCCCCAGATCGTCGGCTTCTGCTTTGGCCATTTCATCTTGCGCATGAACCCGATCCTCCTGCTCGGCGCACTGACTGGCGCGCAGACGGTCACGGCGGCGATGGCTGCCATTCAGGAGCGCTCGGGTAGCTCTGTGGTGGTGCTCGGCTATACGCCCGCCTATCCGATCTCGAACATTCTGCTGACGACGTGGGGATCGGTGATGGTGGTCGTTTTCGCTGGATGAGCCGTGAGAGCCCAGCCCTCTGCGGGGGGAGACCTGCAACCACTCAAATTGCTGTTTGAGGCAGCGGCCTGAGCGAGCGGATCGGTCGGCCGATCCGTGGGCAATATGAGAAACGAAACGCAAAGACGAACATTGTTTGTGGAAATGGGCGGAGGTCGGGATAGTCCTGCGAACCCTGCGTCCGGAACGCAGTGATTGTCTTCTAAGGTGTTGATTTGTCTTGCCGTGGCAGGTCTTTGAGCCACGTGTTGCTCACGGTCGTTTCACCCAATTCGTTGCGATTTCGCGGCGCGCCTTCTGCGATAGAACGGGCGCGTCCCGGCTCAACTGCGCTCAGTTGGTGTATTTGCGCAGCTCAAGCCGCGCGATCTGGTTGCGATGGACTTCGTCGGGCCCGTCGGCAAGCCGGAGCAGCCGCGCGGTGGCGTAGGCCGCAGCGAGTCCGAAATCGTTGCTGGTGCCGCCGCCACCATGCGCCTGGATCGCCCAGTCGATCACCTGACAGGCCATGTTCGGCACCGCGACCTTGATCATGGCGATCTCGCTCTTGGCGACCTTGTTGCCAACCGTGTCCATGGCGTTCGCGGCATTCAACGTCAGCAGCCGCGCCTGCTCGATCATGATGCGGGCCTCCGCGATGCGCTCCTGTGTCACGGTCTGCTCGGAGACCGGCTTGCCGAAAGCGACACGGCTTGCGGTGCGCCGGCACATTTTCTCGAGCGTGCGTTCGGCAAGCCCGATCAGCCGCATGCAGTGGTGGATACGGCCGGGACCGAGACGGCCCTGGGCGATCTCGAAGCCGCGCCCTTCCCCCAGCAGCATGTTGCTGGCGGGCACCCGGACATCCCGGAACACCACCTCGGAGGCACGATCGGGCACGCCGTAGAAGCCGAACACCGGGAGCGGCCGCAGCACCTCTACACCCGGCGTATCCATCGGCACCAGGATCATCGACTGCTGGCGGTGTCGGTCCGGACTGTCCGGGTCGGTCTTGCCCATGAAGATGCAGATCTTGCAGCGCGGATCTGTGGCGTTGGTGGTGTACCACTTGCGGCCATTGATGACGTAATGATCACCGTCGCGCACGATCCGGCTATCAATGTTGGTGGCGTCGCTGGACGCCACCGCGGGCTCGGTCATCGCAAAGCAGGAGCGGATTTCGCCGGCGAGCAGCGGCTTCAGCCAACGCTCCTGTTGTGCGGCGGTGCCGTAGCGCGCCAGTACCTCCATGTTGCCGGTGTCCGGCGCCGAGCAGTTGAACAGTTCGGGAGCCAAATGCGATCGGCCCATGACCTCGCACAGCGGCGCATATTCGAGGTTGGTCAGTCCGGCGCCGTGCTCGCTTTCCGGAAGGAACAGGTTCCAGAGCCCCTCGGCCCTCGCCTTCGGCTTGAGCTCCTCGACCACAGGATAAACCTTCCAAGGCCCGAGCTCTTCGGCTTCCCGGTAGAAGCGCTCTTCGTTCGGATAGACGCAGCGGTCCATGAACGATTCCAGGCGGTGCTTGAGCGCCTTCACCTCGTCGGATTCCGGATAGAGCATCGTCGGGTCCCTGCCTGCTGCCGCGAATTCAGTGGATCGCAGCGTACATGATCTTCTCTTCGGTCGCCTGCGCCGTCGGTAGCTCCTCCACGATTCGCCCTCCCCGTGCCACCAGGATGCGGTCGGAGACCGTGAGAATCTCGGGCAGGTAGGAGGAAATCACGATGACTGCCTTGCCCTCGGCGGCGAGCGCCCGGATCGAGGCGTGGATTTGCGGGATCGCGCCAACATCGACGCCGCGGGTCGGCTCGTCGAAAATGATCAGCGACGGTTCCTGCGCCAGCGATTTTGCCACCACCACCTTCTGCTGGTTGCCGCCGGAATACTCGATGATCTTCAGGCTGCGCTTGAGCGCCGAGACCGACAACGCCTTGATCCAGCGGTCGGCGATCGCCTTCCGCTCCTTGAAGGAATAGAGCAGCCGGCGCCGCTTCGGCGAGGCCAGGTAGCCGAGATAGACGTTGTCGTCGACGGTCATGGTCTCGAAGAAGCCATCGAGCTTGCGGTCCTCGGTGATGTAGACGATGCCGTCGCGCACGGCTTGCCGCGGCACCCGGTAGCGTATCGGCTTGCCCCGGAGATAGATCAGTCCGCCGCGCAGGAAATTCCGCTTCCGCGCGCCGCAGATGATATGGGCAATTTCGGTGCGGCCCGATCCGACCAGTCCGGCAATGCCGACCACCTCGCCCTCATAGACCGAGAACGACATGTTCTTGACGACGCTGCCCATCGTCACGTTCTCGACCGACAGCACCCGCCGCTTCTCGCGCGGTTGACCGGCCGCGGCAGCAGAGGGCGCGGCGCCGGTCTCCACCGCGCCATATCTGCTGGCCGCGACGTCGCGACCGACCATCATCCGCACGATCGCAGGCCGGTCCAGCTCGCCCGCAGGACCGGTGTGGATCAGCTTGCCGTCGCGCAGCACGGTGATGCGGTCGGCGATCTTCAGCGCCTCCTCCAGCGCGTGCGAGATGAAGATGATCCCGACGCCCTTGGCGCGCAGGCTGTTCAGCAGGTGAAACAGATGCTGGATCTCTTCTGGCGTGAGGCTCGCGGTCGGCTCGTCAAAGATGATGACCCGCGCGTTGTGCCGCACCGCACGCGCGATCTCCACCATCTGCCGCTTCGCGGTGCCGAGCGTCTCGACCAGCGCAAGCGGATCCACATTGAAGTTCAGCGCCTGCTGCGACTGCTGGGCGGCGATGTTGATCTTCCGGTAAACCGTGAAGAACTTCTCCATTCCGAGTTCGAGATTCTGCGCCACCGTCATCGAAGGGACGAGGCTGGTCTCTTGGTAGACCATCGCGACGCCATGTCTGAGCGCCTCGCCCGGTGTCGCGAACGAGACCTTGCGGCCGCCGAGCAAATAGTCGCCGGAGGACAATTCGATCGCACCGGCGATCGCCTTGCACAGCGTCGACTTGCCCGCGCCGTTCTCGCCGAGCACGGCGTGAACCTCGCCGGCGCGCAGCTCAAAATCGACATTGTCGATCGCATGGATGCCGCCATACACCTTGCTGCCTGCGACGATGCGCAGCAGCGATCCGGTTTCGGCACCAATCATGTCAATCTCCCGGCAGTCGGGTCCGTCGCTATCTCCGCGATCTTGCCATGTCCCTTGGAAGCAACGAGGACGCGGCCGCGATCGACCAAAACCGACGTCACGCCGTGCAGTTTCCCGGAGGTGCGGCTGTGAAAGCTCTCGATCGCATTGCCGTCGGCGTCGAGCCGCGCCACCAGACCGTAGGAACGTGGCGGAGCCCATGGCTTCTGGATACCGAGCTTCTTGATGCGGCCGATCTGGGTCGGCTCACGGCAGTCGAACGTGCCGCCGAGCGAAGGACCCACCCAAAGATGCGGCGGCACGTTGGCCATCATCCGGGTTCGGAACGCATGTTCGCGCAGCACGAATTCGGTCAGCTGGGTCCGCAACGCGAAGAACGCGATCCAGTAATCATCGTTCGCGCCCCGGATGATCCGCGCGGGATAGCCGGCGAAATTCTTCACCAGCACCCGGCGGCTGCCTCCCGAAACATCATACGCACTCAACCGATGCGGCCAAGCCTCGCTCACCAGCACGCTGCGTTCGCGATGCGCCACTGCGACCCCGGAGGGCCAGTCGAGGCCATCGGCGATCACCTTCGCGTTGGCCAGTGCCGCATCGCAGGCGATCAGCCGCCCCGACGGCGTGCGCTTCTGCATCAAATCAGCGAGCCATTGCTCGGGCGTGTTGTGGCGCGACCCGTCGGTGATGAAGACCGCACCATCGCCTGTGACCGCAATGGCGGTCGGGCAACGCAGCGGCACGCCGTCGACGGTGAGCAGCCACCCTGTCACCTTGCCGGAAGCATCTACCGCACAGACGCCGCGGCCGGATACGCCAACCAGGAGGCCCGTGTGCACCGACCACGCCAGCGCGCCGGGATTCGTGCCGAAGCCGACAAACGGCGTGCGGCTGTCGAAGCCGTTGCCGGTGCAGGCGAACACGGTCGTCCCGGAAGAGACAAATAGCGTGCCGCGGTCATCGAGCACCATGTCGTCCGGCGCTTCGAACCCCTCCCCGATCTGGCGCGCCCGGTCGAGCAGTTCGTTCGGCGAGAATCCGCCATCGAGCACGGGGATCGCATGGACGTCGCGATCGGGGAAGAAGATGCGGTCGACGATGTCACGCGCTAACGACATGATCCGTCCTCGGTACGATCAATTGCGGCTTGGCGCGCGCCCTCCTGTCCTTGGCCCAGTACGAATCCCAACCGGTCCAGTTCGGGTCGGCATCGGACAGATGAATGCGGCCGATCCGATTGTTCTCAAGCCCTCCGATATAGAGATAGCCCTTGTGCTCGCGCATCGACGTGATGGTCGCATGAGATACTCCGCCCGGATCCCACAGCGACTCCTGCACCTTGCCGTTGTCGTCGAACTTCACCACGCAGCCGAAATTGATCCCGGGGCACAGCCATTCGTCGGGTGGAATCTGCTTCACCATCCGCTTGCGGAAGGCGGGGTCCGCCATCGCAAGGTCGTAGACCGGCGACCGCAGGCCGACCAGGGCGAGCCAGTACTTGCCGTCGGAGGCGCGGTTGATGTTATCAGGATAGCCCGGCAGGTTGTCCGCGAGCAACTCGAGCGTGCCGGCTTTCTCTCCGGCGATCCAGTAACGATAGATACGGCAGAGCCAGGTGCTGACCCACAGCACCGCCCGGCCGTCATGCGAGACGCAAATGCCGTTCGGGAACGCGAGATTGGACAGCACCGTCTCGGTCTTTCCCGTTGCCGGATCGTGACAGACCAGCCGGCCATTGCCGCGCCCCTCGAAGCCGTCCAGCGCCCAATCGGACAGGTCGTATCGCGTCGTGGCGTCGCTGAAATAGATCTTGCCGTCAGGCGCGACGTCGAGATCGTCGGCCAGCCACAGCCGCGAGTCGTCCTTGAAGCGGTACCAGGTGCGGTTGGTCTCGTCGGTGACCTTGAACACCGTGCGGTCCGGCTTGACGCCATAGACGCCCATGCCGGCGACGCAGACCAGGATGTTTTCGTCGCGATCGAGCGCCATGCCGAGTGGCCTGCCCCCGATCCGGGCGAATTCCTCGCGATGCTCGTAGTCCGGCGCACGAAAGCGGATAATCGAACCGTTGCGGTTGACGGTGTAGAGATGATCGTTGCGGTCGAGGATGATGTCCTCGGGTCCCTCGATGCGATCGAGCGCAATCGCCTCCGCATTCTTGAGCCGGTCGTTCTCGGCGAAGGCGGTGCCGCTGCCGCGCTCGATCGACGGCGGCGTGCCGAACTCGACAAGACTTGGGCTGACATAGATCTTTTGCAGGATCTTGCTCTTGTTCTTGACGAACTTGACGTTGAAGGCGACGGCCGCCAGCAGGATGGCGCCGATCGCGGCAGTCGTCAGGCTGCCGTGGGTACCAAGCTGCACCAGCCCGTTGATCAACAGGAAGATGATCGCCGCGCCCATCAGCGCGCGGCTGATGGTGCCGCGTCCACCGCTAAGGCTGATGCCGCCGAGCACGGCGGCGGCAAGCGCGTTCACTTCCCAGCCGACGCCGGTATCGGTGCCGGCACTGTTCTGCCGGGCGGCGTAAAGAATGCCGGCCAGCGATGCCAGCAATCCCGACAGCACGTAGGCCAGGAACAGCGAACGCTTGACATTGATGCCGGCGTGTCGCGCCGCCTTGCGGCTCGAGCCGACGGCCATGATGTGTACGCCGGAGCGAATCCGCGTCAGATAAAGATGCGCGATGACGCCGATCACGATCAGGCAGAACATGTTGACGGGAATGCCGAGCACGAAGCCGGCCCCGAGAAAGTCCCAGGCGGTGCTATCGGATGACGCCCCGGCAAGCTCGGTCGCGAACGCGCCGGTGATCTTGTTGTAGGCCGCGCGGGTGACGATCAGAACCACCATCGTCGTCAGGAACGGCCGCGTCTTGGCGTAGGCGATCAGCCCGCCGTTGATGGCACCGATCAGCGCCCCCCAGCCGAGCACGGCGAGGATGGTCAGCGGCAGGGGCCACTCCAGCACCTGGAGGAAATACAGCGTGAGGAAATCGGCCATCGCGAACACGGCACCGACCGACAGGTCGATACCGCCGGACAGGATCGAGATCGCCATTGCCATCGCGACAAAGGCCTGCTCCGGGAAGCTGCGCATCAGCTGCTGCAACTGCGGCAGCGACGTGTAGCCCGGGATTGTCAGGATGAAGACGACAAAGACCAGGATCAGCAACGTGAACGGAACGATCGGCTCCATCCATCGCTTTTCGAGCAGTTCACCGAGCAGAAGCTGCGGCGAGTAACGATACCAGAGACGTCGCAACGCGTTCATCGCCATTCACTCGTCAATCCCGGACGCTCGCCTCGATGCGAGCGTCCGCACCAATCCTGTTCTCGAAATCGATTATTCTTTCGGCACCACGAAGCAGTAGTGCCGATCGTCCTTGCCCGAGACCCAATAGTTGGTGGTGTAGTAGGCAAGCTGCGTCGTTCCGGCGGGCCGGCTGTCCTGCAGCAAGGTCAGCACGGCGTTGACGATGGCCTCGCCCTGGGTGTCGGCGCGATACGACAGATTCTTGGTGAAGAGCCCCTGCTCCACCATGTCGCAGTCGGCCGGTTGCCCGTCGCTCGCGACGAAGATCTTCACTTGCCCTTGCTTGCCGGCATTCTTGACGACCTGGGCCGCACCCGCGGTTTGCGGGCCCCAGACGCTGAAGATGCCGCAGAGGTCGGGGTTCTGTTGCAGCACGTTGGTCGTGACGTCGGCGGCCTTGTTGGCATCCCAATTGGTCGGTTGCGAGGAGACGACCTTGATCGACTTGTCGCCGTTGAAGATTTCCGTCGCGGCCTTCGTCATGTCGAGCGAATAGGCAGCTGTCGCCTCGCCCTGCAGGATCGCCACCTTGCCGGAGCCTTTGCCGCCGCCGCAGGTCTTGACCACCTCCTCCGCCAGCACCCGGCCGAGCTTGGGAACGTCGGCACCGACATAGGCATCGGTGAGCTGATTGGAGGCCATGTTGACCTGGATCACCTTGATGCCGCTGTCCATCGCGCGCTTCAATTCGCGCGCCAGCAGCGTCGTTGTCGGGTTCTGGACCACCAGGATGTCGGGCTTTTCGTTGATCAGCGAGCTCACCGCCTGCAGCTGCACGTCCGATTTGAAGTTTGGATCGCGAACGATCAGCTTGATGCCGTAATCGTCGAAATGCGCTTTCATCACCCGCGTCCATTCCGACTCGAGCACACCGAGCCAGACCGGCACCCACGCGACGGTCTTGCCCTTCACCGCGGTCTGGAATTTCTGAAACAGCTCGGCGCGCGGATCGGCGGCACGGGCCGTATCAATTGAGCCCAAGGCGATCGCAGCGATCGCCGCGCTCGCGAGACCGGCGGACATCCACTTCAGACCGACACCTCGAATGACAGACATGTCTTCCTCCCTGTATCTGTGTTGCTCGTTACTCGTTGATCGATCAGTCGCCCTGCTTGGCGGTTTCCTCGTCGCGGGGATGGATGTAGCTGTCGAGCGCGATGGCGAGCAAAAGCACGCCGCCCTTGATCATGTCCTGGGTCTGGATATCGAGGTTCATGATCGTCATCGCGTTCAGCAGCACGCCGATCAGCACCGTCCCGGCGATCACGCTGACGACGTTGCCGCGACCGCCGACGAGGCTGACGCCGCCGAGGACGACGACCAGGATGACGTCGAAGATCATCGTCGATTCCGCGACCTGCAGATGCATCAACGAGGTCGACCCGACCATGATCACGCCACCGACGTAGCCGATCCCCGAGCAGATCGCGTATTCGAGCATCGTCAACGGCCGCGTCGCCATGCCGGACAGCCGAGCCGCCTGCGCATTGTCGCCGTGCGCGTAGATGAATCGCCCGAGCACAGTGCGCGACAGGAACAGATGCAGCGCCAGCGCGCAGATCGCGAACGCGATGACCGGCACCGGCAAACCGCCGGCGACGGTGCCGCCAAGCTTCAGCAACCAATCATGCCCGGGCTGCAGGAAGACCTGATAATGCGGCACCACCAGCGCCCGCGTGACGCCGAGCACGAGCAGACCCGAGGCCAGCGTCGTGAACAGTGCCGGGATCTCGACCACCGACACCAGGAAGCCGTTGGCGGCGCCGATCGCGATCGACAGCACAAGGCCGAGCCCGATCGCCGGAAACGCCGGCCAGCCGCTATTGATCAGCGTGACGGCGATCGCGGCCGAACAGGCCAGCGTGGCGATCTGCGACAGGTCGATGCCGCGGCCGATCACGACCACGGCCATGCCGAGGGCCAGGATTCCCAGGATCGAGATGTTGCGGGCGAGCGTGAACAGGTTTCCAAGCGTCACGAATCCCGGAAGCGCCGCGCTCAGCACGACAAACAACAAGACCGTGACGCCGAGGACGATGATCGCCTGGCTTGGCTTGTACCTGGCGCGTTGCTGCTGGCCACCGGCCGCAATCTCGCTCGACACGTCGCTCTCCCCTCGCGCTCAAGCCGTCCGGTAGTGCGGTGCGACTCGCCTGCTGCGTGAGCCGAGGGCTCCCGGCAACGCAAACACGAATAAGTTGTTTGTTGTATCTTATTTGTTATAACAACCTAAACAGAGGTTCCACGGCATGTCAACAATCTCGTCGCTGCGCCCTGACCCGGCCCTTTCGGACGGCACATCGAGTCCGTTCGGCGGTCAGATCGTAAAGGAGAGCGTCGGCCAGCAGGCTTATGGCGCGATCCGCAATTCACTGATGCGAAGCCGCCTGAAGCCCGGCCAGAAGCTGGTCGCGCGGCAGGTTGCCGACGAGCTCGGCATCAGCGTCACGCCGGTCCGCGAATCGCTGCTCCGCCTTGTCTCCGAACATGCGCTGACGCTCGATGAACGCGGCACCGTCGTGGTGCCGGTCCTCAGCCTCGAACAATGCATCGAGATCAGGGATCTGCGCATGTTGCTTGAGGGCGAAGGCGCGGCGCGCGCCGCGAAACTCGTGACCGACGCCGATATCGACGAGCTTCAGTCGGTCCACAATCGCTACGTGGAAACGGAGACCGAGCAGAATTTTTCGGCGGCACTTGCCGAGAACGAAAACTTTCACTTCGGCGTTTGTCGGCTGGCGCGATCGCCTGCACTGTTCGGAGTGGTCGAGAATCTCTGGATGCAGTTCGGCCCGACCCTCTCCTATCTTTACGACTCGCAGTCCCGGCCGTTCCACGGCCAGAAGCACGGTCACGTCCGCATCATGGAAGCCTTGCGCAAGCGCGATCCCGAGCTCGCACGCAAGGCCATGAGCCAGGACATCCTGATCGGCGGCAAGACGCTGCTCGAAAAGCTGAAGACCTGAGTCCGCGATCCGCACGCATCACCGAACCAGCCGGACCAGGATCTCGACATGCAACACAGTGTTTGGGCGGATGACGGCCTCGGCGGCGCACTGCGCGCCGAAGTGCACTACGACGGCCGTCAAATGATGTGCTTTTCCGAGCGGCCTGCCACGCTCGTGGAGATGTTCGACGGCCTGGTGCGTCGCTTCCCGCAACGCCCGGCAATCGTCGAGGATCGCACCATCAGCTATCTCGAGCTGGACCGGCTTGTCACGGCGATCAGCGGGAATCTGGCGGCGCTCGGCGTCGCGCGCGGCGACCGCGTCGCGCTGTTCCTGGGCAATTGCTGGGAGTTCCTGGCCTGCGTGATCGCGTGCAACCGGATCGGCGCCATCGTGGTGCCGATCGGCACGCGCCAGCGGCAAGCCGAACTGACCTTCCTGCTCAATGACAGCGATGCCAAGGCGCTGGTCTTCGAAAGCGATCTCGCCGGCGCCGTTCCCCCGCGGCAAGATGTCCCCTCGCTTGTGCACCGATTTGCCGTCGGCGTGGTCGCCCCCGATGCAAAGCCGTTTGCCGATCTGCTTGCGGCGCCCGCGCCGGCAGTGCGGGCACCTGAGCTGTCCGAGGAAGACGTCGCCGTCATCCTGTACACCTCGGGCACCACGGGCCGGCCGAAGGGCGCCCAGCTCACCCATCTCGGCATCATTCACTCCGCGCTCAGTTTCGCCCGCTGCCACGGTTTGAGCGCGACAGACCGTGCGCTGGTGGCCGTTCCGCTGTCGCACGTCACGGGGCTGGTCGGCGTCGCGCTCTCGTCGATGATCGTCGGCGGTTGCGTGGTGCTGATGCGGCAGGCGTTCAAGACGGCGGATTTCCTCGCGCTCGCAAGCCGCGAAGGGATCACCTACTCGATCCTTGTTCCGACGATCTATACGCTCTGCGTGATGTCATCGGAGCTCGAGGCCTACGACCTGTCCGCCTGGCGGATCGGCTGTTTCGGCGGAGCACCGATGCCCATAGCAACGATCGAGATGCTGGCGGAGAAGTTGCCGCATTTGCAGCTTCTCAACGCCTACGGCGCCACCGAGACGACGTCGCCTTCAACCATCATGCCGCGCGCGCAGTGGCGCCATCACATCGACAGTGTCGGGATCACCGTTCCATGCGGTCAGATCAAGGTGGTGGACGACGACGGCCGCGAGGTTCCGCGCGGCACGCCAGGCGAACTCTGGATCGCCGGCCCGATGGTGGTCCCCGGATATTGGCGACGTCCCGACGCCAACGAAAGCGAATTCGTCGACGGCTTCTGGCGCTCAGGCGACATCGGCGCGATGGACACCGACGGATTCGTCCGCGTGTTCGATCGCAAGAAGGACATGATCAACCGCGGCGGGTTCAAGGTGTTCAGCGCCGAGGTCGAGAACGTGCTGTGCAGTCTCGACGGCGTGCTGGAATGCGCCATCGTCGGCCGTGCCGACCCCGTGCTTGGGGAACGCGTGCACGCGGTCGTCGTCATCGCCGAGGGCAGCGCGCTTGCGGAGGTGACCGTCAAAAAATTCTGCGCGGAACGGCTGTCGGACTACAAGGTGCCGGAGACGATCACGTTGCGCACGCTACCGCTGCCGCGCAATGCAAACGGAAAGATATTGAAGTCCGAATTACGCGAGAACAAGACCACGACACTGTCACGATTACCCCGCTAAAAGCTAACGTCTCGCGAACGAGATCGGAACAAATATGTGAAAGCACGCAAAATTGTACGTCGGATGGCCCGTTGATCGCGATAGCCATCATCTGGAAACCCTTCTTGCCGGAGTTGACCCAACTCGCGACGCGGCGCTTCGATAGTCCACCGTTGGTACGAGATCGATCGCCGATGATGGTCCGCACCTAGGGTCAAAATACCGGAGGTGCAACCACCGATACGACACTCAGTTGCAATTGCGATTTGAAAAGAATGGATAGTATCTTCAGCACGGCTCCTCTGTGTAGCAGGCTTTGGTGGAGTCATGCGTTCTGGGAAGTTAATCCGAGCACTACCTAGTCGTACATTGCTGGCACATTGATTTTCCGATTCTCTTCCCGAGCCGATAAGGGAAGCGGGAGAATTCGAATGCCTATTGATGCGCCGTACGGTCTTTACCCTGGATCTCTGCGATAGATGACAACACGTGCTGCTTCTCGCCCGTCAACTCTTCTGACGGTCTCTATATTGCGCGGGCGCGCAGCCAAAGAGCCGGCGGAAATCGCCGGCCAGATGTGCCTGGTCGAAATATCCGAGATCGGAGGCCAACGCGGCAAGCGGAATCTCGTCGCTCCGCGCAAGGAGATATTGCGCCTCCTGAAGTCGGTAGCGTCGAATGGTCCACTTTGGTGATACCCCAACGTACTCGCAGAACAGCCTCTGCAGGGTCCTGAGGCTCATGCCGAACGCGCCTGCCAGCGCCTCCGCCCGCCGTGGACCACCATCGTGCCGAATCGTCGCGATTATCGAGGAGATCAGTTCCACCGTCCTGTCAGGAGCGGGAAGCCGAGGTTCGAGCACGGCTTCAGCCGCGCGGATCATCGCTTCGTGGCACTCACAACCGAGAATGGCAGCCTCAAGCGTGGCGTCGTCCTGACCCGTGACAATCGCAGCGGAGACCCTCCGCCCTGTCAGGGCTGCAACCGGTCCCGTTAGAAATGGCCGGAGACCACCCGCGCGAAATCTGAGCCCGAATGCTCGTCCGCGGCCGTCCAGTCTGCGCGCCTCCACGCCCCGGACGACTCCGAACAACGCGGTCTCCCGTGGCGACACAACGAGGTGCGCGTGCGGAGACGGCAGCACGCATTGTTCCTGGGGCTCCTGGCCCGTCAGATTCCACTCGATGACCCAATGATGGTCGAGGAACGCCGAGAACCGCTCGGACACAGGATAGCGCCAGACCTGGATGCGCTTAGCGGAGTCGCGAGGATTCAGCACCCCTCTCGGCAGCGCGGGCTGATCCGATAAGTGCTGTCGTGTTTTTCCAAGCCTGGATTCTCCGGATGCCCTAGTTACCTGTTTCAAGTGATCCGTCCTCTGCACCTGGAAATGGATGGCCTCGATTGATGAGCAAATTGTGGAAACCGATCGGTTTGGCCGCACTGGCGTGCGCTGTTTTCATGCTCCTTAACAACACGAGCCTTTTCCTTGAACACGCTTCGGAAAAGCCGGTGCTGCTGGCGCATCGCGGAGTATCCCAGCAGTTCGATCGAACGAATTTGAAGAATGACACCTGTACCGCTGAGCGGATGCTTCCTCCCACACATTCCTATCTCGAAAATACGATAGCCTCGATGCGAGCGAGCTTCGAGGCCGGCGCGGACGTGGTCGAACTTGATGTACACCCGACTCGAGACGGTCAGTTCGCGGTTTTCCACGATTGGACCCTCGACTGCCGCACCGATGGCCAGGGTGTGACGCGTGAGCACGCGATGGAGGAGTTGCGACGGCTCGACGTCGGCTATGGCTATACCGCTGACGGCGGAAAGACCTTCCCCTTTCGGGGAAAGGGGATCGGTCTCATGCCCTCTCTCGCAGACGTGCTAACGATCTTTCCGGAGAAGACCTTTCTCATCAACATCAAGAGTAACGACCCCGCCGAAGGGCATCTGCTCGCCGCAGCATTGCGAAAGGCATCTCCGTCGCAACTCGAGCGGCTCATGGTCTATGGTGGTGATGCACCGATCGCGACGCTGAGAAGCGAGTTGCCAAATCTGGAGACCATGTCACGCGGCACCCTGAAGGCCTGCCTGATTTCCTATATCGGCTATGGTTGGACGGGGATCGTACCGGACGCGTGCAAACATACGATCATCTTCGCTCCAATCAACATTGCGCCCTGGCTCTGGGGATGGCCCGACCGCTTTCTTCGGCGCATGAGTGATGCGGGAAGCAGCGTCTTTGCCATCGGCCCCTATCTCGGCGGCGAGTTTTCCACAGGCATAGACACGCCTCAGGACGTTCGTCAATTGCCGGAAGGTTTCACGGGCGGGGTGATGACGAATGAAATCGAGACCATTGATCCGCTTCTGAGGAGGCCGATTGGAGGCAATCGTGCAAGATGATCCGTTGCATGACGTTTCAATCATGAAGCGGCTCGTCGTAAATAGTCGTCGCCGAGATTTTGCGAGGCCGCCGGATCGTACATCTTCTGGCGCGTCGACCGCAACGTCCACCAAACTCGCCGTCGGTTGTCGAAGTCCATTCAAGCAGAGATCGACGAGATAAACTGATCGAAGATAGCGATGCTCGCCGAGAGCGCATCTGTTTCGGACAGATCCCAGCTTGGAAATTGACCATCGACATACATGCGAGCCAGGCCGTAAGCCAAGGCTCCTCCGCCCGTCGAATGACGCGCTGGGTCTCCTGGATGCCGCAGTTGACGCCTGCTGTTTCTGCAACACCGTAACATTCGAGTGACTAATCCAAATCGGAGTATGGCCCGATTTGTGTCTGAAAGAAGCAAGCTTGCGGAGGCGGGACCGTAAAGACTTCTGCGCGGAACGATTATCAGACTACAAGGTGCCCAAAACGGTCACGTTGCGGACGCTGCCCCTCCCGCGCAATGCAAACGGAAAGGCCCTGTAGGTCGCACTTCGCGAAAAAAGGGCCACCACCAGAGATCCGGCAGTGGCCCAGCCAGTCCAGGGAGAAATAGCAGACAATCCGGTCTGCCAGCGGATACCGGAAGCTTAATGAGACACGGCCGATCGAACTGCTTCGGCCAAGGGTGAAAGGTGCATGTGGGTCCAACGAGGGGCTGTCGAAGCGAGATGGTACAGCTTGCACCTGAGCGCCCGTCTGGTCATGGTCGCCGTCAGATACGACTTGCCGATTTTTGGAGACGCCCTCCGATTTGAAATCGTTCGCTCGGACATCCTTTCGTCCATCTCCATTTCGACATAACTTCTCATCCGTTGCCAACTACACGTGGCAGGCACTCTGCAGAGTCATCCAATTGGCACGAACGCCAAATTCGACTCAGGTCGTCGTCAACGTCGAGTCGCAAGGCGCTGAGGTGTTGTAGTCGGCCGCAAACCGGAGTTCGCGAAGTTGCCGTACCCGCTTGATCGATTCCTGGTACAGAGGGTGGGCTTTGTAAGCTGCGAGTTCCGTCACGCTGTCGAACTCCCCGTAAACAACGACGTCGATGTCGTTGCCGAACTGATCAGTCTTTACATTGCGAGCGACCTCAAGCCGGCGCGCATGCGGAATAGCGGTCAGGATCGAGAGACCATCCATCATTTGCTCGATGTCGGCCTTGTCTTTGGCGGTAAACAGGACAATGTGACGGATCATGGCTCGCCTTGGAGATATGATGCTGGTCGACGAGACAATTGACCTCTTCGGCGTCCGCATCTCAGTGTTGCGCCCGTCAAGCGGCCGCCTCCCGCGCGACGGTCGCGGTACCCTCCGTGCGACTTCGATCCTTCATAAGCAAAAGCGTTGCGGCCCCCAGGGCCGGGATGATCGCCAACTGGATCATGGCCGCATTGCCCCAGCCAAGGGAGTTGACGAGGGTTCCAAACACGTATCCAGAGAACGAGGCGGGTAGATACACGGCGGTGACATAAATGCCGGAAGCCTTAGCGATATGCATCGCAGGCACGCTTCGCTGCATTAGTGAAGACGTATTGGCGATGAACGTGCCGCCGAAAAGTCCAACCAGAAAGCTCAGAATGGCATGATGCAGTCCGGTCGCGTCGCCGCTGTTGAAGGCAAGGTACCCCAGAACCGAGCCGCCAAGCAGGGCGATCAGAACGATCCATTTTTGGCGCATTCTGTCGCCAAAATAGCTGATCGGCACGGCCGCGATCACACCCAAACCGAACATGCTCATGATGAATCCTATTGAGCTCGGAGGGAGGTGAAGCATTCTTCCGAGGAATGTCGGGTACATACTCAAGAAGGCATACTGAGAGAATCCAAAGGTGACGGCCGCGATAACCACCACAACAAGATTCCGGTTCCATACCCCTTCGGGCAGCGCGTCAGCACGCGCCTTCTCGCTGAGTCCTTCGTGGTGCTCTGTGAAATTCTTCGACACGAATGCTATCATGGCCACAAAGACTAGACCCACGAGACCAAACACAATCAACGGAACTCTCCAATCGTGTGTCTCAAGCAGCCTTCCGGCGACCAGTGGACCTATGAAATTTCCCACACCGAACAACGCACTTAAGAGTGCGAACATGAACGCTCTCTGTTTGGGAAAGTAATGGCACCCGCGGCGCCGCGCGGCGCGCCGGCTATCTTATGGCTATGAGCCAGCTTGGACTGAAGCCCCGCCTAGCCGCGACGACAAAGCCGCCAGCCACGATGTCCGACGGCGCCGCGGGGCTCAGCACGATTCTATCGCAATGGCCAGACAGCGACTTGGTCATCTGTGTGTCCGATCCCCTCGCCTTCGGCGTGATCATGACGTGTCGGACCCGAGGAATTGCGGTGCCGTCGATGCTCGCCGTGGCCGGCTTCGGCGATTTTGAAGTCGCCCGCATATCCGACCCAAGCATCACCACCGTGAGTATCGATGCTCAGCAGATCGGACGGTGCACCGCTCAAGCTGTTCTGAGCGCAGTTTTGCAACCACAACCGCCAAAGAAAAGCCGCCGCAGCGCGGTCATTCCGTTTCGGATCACGATGCGCGAGAGCGCCTGAGGGCAGGCTCTGATGTACACCTCGCCACAAATACGGCCGGCACGCGGATCCGATAGCTTCAAATTGCGGAGGCGCAACCACCGATACCGACATTCGGTTCAAGTGGCGAAGAGCCCTATCCGCTACGAGCCCTCGCAGGTGGGAAGCACAGCGGCGATCGCCGGCTTCATGCATGGTGGACTCTTCAGCATCGCATGCTAATCGACTGAGGAATTGCAGAGTGAACCGACTGCCGCGCAAGCGGTCGCGCTGCATCCGGCGTGCGTGCGCAACGAGTTCGTCATGTTCTTCCGCGTGCGGCCGCTACCGGCTCTTGCGCGCCACCGCTGAGACTTGAAACGGGCGGAGCAGGTGGTCGATCATCTCGTTGGTTGGCCACTCCTCGATCGGCTCATCGCTCACCAGAAGACGGAAGTACAGCGGGGCAATCAAGGTTTCGAGAAAGACGATTGGGTTGGCCTGGCGCGGAAATTCGCCGCGACTTACCGCGCGATCGAATATGGCGCGCGCCAGATCAAACCTCTGTCGCCAATAGGCACGCCGGGCAGCGACGGAATTTGGATCACGTGCGACTGTAAGCGCCAGCATGGCGCGACCTTGCGGGGACGTCAGCATGTCGGCGAGGCTGCGCACCAGCCCAACCAGGTCCGACCGCAAAGAGCCGGTATCGGGAATTGGCAGTGCGGCCTCGGCGAAGTGGAGACATGCATCGACGGCAAGTGCAGTTCTGGTGCCCCACCGGCGGTAGATTGATGTTTCATGGACGCTGGCACGCGCCGCGACGTCAGCAATCGTGAAGTCGTCATATCCCTTTTGCGTCAGAACCGCGAATGCCGCCTGCAACACCGAAGCGCGGACACGCGCACTGCGACCACCTGGTCGAATCTGGCGCTTGGCACGTGCCGGAGTGGCACCGATCGGACGAAGGGTCTTGCGCGGTCGGTTGGAAGCCATCGTGTTGGAGCCCTTAATGCAAAAATACTTGCATTAGAACGCGGTGCGAGTAAAGTGCACAAACGCAATTTTGATTGCGTTAGTTGGAAGGTGTACATGTTCGGGAAGTGGGCGATTGTCGCCGTCTTAGCGGCGCTTGCAGTGATCATCGCTGCGTATGCGGTCTTCAGGGATCGCGATGTCGGGCATGACCGGTTCTTCGCCGATCAAACCTACCACTTTCAGACGCTGCGAGCGTTGACCGATATTGCGGCTGACGGCGCCGATACGTCCGAGGTCCTCGAAACGATCAAGCACATCCGCTCGGGCGACGCTCAGGGATGGTTTCGAGCCTGGTCGCAGACGGGCGACCGGGTCGCGAGCTTGGCAAATGCAACGATCGACCGCATCGCCAAGGGACGCGCGTTGCTCCGCGCACATAATTATTACCGCACGGCAGAATTCTTCCTTCCGCCAGATGACCCCAAGCGTCCGGTGTCGGCGGAAAAGAACGTACGGTCCTTCTACGCAGGGCTTGACGCGCTCGGCGTTGCCTATCAGCGCATCGAGGTGCCCTACGAGACGGGCCACCACCTGGAAGCCGTCTACTATCCGGCTGACCAAGTCGATTCCGGGAAGCCCCTCATCGTTCTTGGCGGGGGCTTCGATTCAACCCTCGAGGAGCTCTACTTTGTGCTGGTCAAGGATGCCCACGATCATGGTTATGGGGTCCTGACCTACGATGGACCCGGACAAGGATCGGTGCTGCGCGACCAGGGGCTGACCTTCACCCATGAATGGGAGAAGCCTGCTGGCGCGGTCATCGACGCGTTTCTCGCCGACCACGCTCGGCCGGGAAGAATCGTGCTGGTCGGAATGAGCATGGGCGGCTATCTGGCGCCGCGTGCGGCAGCCTTCGACGATCGCTTCGACGGTGTCGTCGCCTATGATGTTTTCTTTGATTTCGGAACGATTGCGCGACGTTACGTGCCCTCGGCTGCGTTTTGGCTACAGGAGCACGGACTTGCTATCGTCGTCGACGCAATGGTACGCGCCAAGGCGGCGCTGTCACCGAGTTTTGCCTGGGCCGCCAGCAACGGCATGTGGACGCTCGGCACCAAACGTCCGCTTGAAACGGTCGCGGCGTTGCAAAAATATTCACTCGATGGCGTCGCGCAGCGGATCAAAGGCGATGTGCTCATTCTGGCGGGCGCCGAGGATCATTTCGTGCCGGTTGAGCAGGTCGCGCGCTTTGAAAAATCGCTCACCTCGGCCCGGAGCGTGACGACGAGAATTTACGATCGGCCGTCCGGCGCGCCGAACATTGCCAACTTGGAGCGCAGGCCCTATGGCATGCCGACTTCTTCGACTGGATGGCGGAAAGATTCGGCAGCACGCCAGCCCCAACACGATGAGCGGTCCTCGGCGGAACGTCCTTGACCAGCCGGACACAGTCTGTCCGACAACCAGGCTCGGCAAGCTCGGAACGCCCTTTGCGCCGTAAGCGGCGCCCGCGCCTGCTGCGTTTCAGCGGCCGCAGAGCATCATCATGGCGTCTGCGCCTCGTCGGTTAGAGCCCTGCAGCACAAGCGCTCCCGCTTGGTCGAAATCGACGTGCGGTGGCACGCGCATGAGCGCTCGGTCGGGACGGCCGTGAATTCTCCGCGCTGTACGAAGTGCGACGGCTAGGGTCGGTTGCCGCTCGCCAACTGAGTTGCAGAGGAAATCCCTGCAAGACCGCCGCAGATGAGAATTTCTGTCAGGCGGGCAGGATTGCCAATGCACGCGCCAGACTGGACGGAGGCATATGCTTTGCTGCCGTAAAGAGGGAAAGCAACGCCAGATGTACAAGCACGGCAAAGGGTATCGCTGCATGCCCGGCCCCATAGTGGAAGGGGTTAAGACTATCAAGCGCACTCTTCGCGAACCAGAAAAAGGGATTAGCTCAAGCCGTTTTTGGGAAGTGGAATTCAGAACGGGAAGCGTGGCGGGTCGCTTCCCTGATGGTGGCGACAGGGCTCAAAAGAAAGCCGCCCTCCTCGGGCGGCCCTCTTGAAAAACCTCATCAAATCAGAGACTTGTTTGGTTGCGGGGATAGGATTTGAACCTATGACCTTCAGGTTATGAGCCTGACGAGCTACCGGGCTGCTCCACCCCGCGTTAAACCGTTGCATGCCTTGCTGAAAGAGAGCCTGAGCCGGTCGGCCAACGCATCAGATGGCGCCGATCGATCCGTCCGGAGGCTTCCTGAGAAGGCGACCCGGGCCGAAGCCGTCGGGTGCGAGGGGTATGTATCAACGTGAGTGCGGTTTGGAAAGCCCCGGATGCGGGTTTTTGAGGTTTTTGTGACGCCGAAATCTGTGGTTTTCCTAGCAAATTTACCGCCGGGAACCCGCTCTTGCCAGATCGCGCGCAAAAGCGGAGCTTGGCGCCCAACAAAATCCGTCAAGGAAATGTCATCCGAGGGGGAACGCCGAGGGGGATGCCATGGACCGGCCATTGAAGAGCCCGGGGCTGTACGCGCTTGAGGAGGCCTTTCACCGCCAGTTCGAGCTGTCGCGGAGCGAGCCCGCGCCGACATTGCAGGCGCGGCTCGACCGGCTGCGCCGCCTGCGCGCCGCGCTGACCGAGAACGAGGCGCGATTCGAGGCGGCGATCTCGGCCGATTTCGGCCACCGCTGCACCGTCGAGACTGCGATCGCCGAGACCATGCTGGTGCTCAGCGAGATCAAGCATGCGGCCAAGCACCTCAAGGGCTGGATGACGCCCGAGAGGATCCCGACCACGGTGCAGTTCGCGCCGGCCAAGAACCGGTTGATCCCGCAGCCACTCGGCGTGGTCGGCATCATCGCGCCCTGGAACTATCCGCTGCAGCTGACCTTGGCGCCCGCGGTCGCCGCGATTGCGGCCGGAAACCGCGCGATCATCAAGCCGAGCGAACTGGTGCCGCGGTTCGCCGAGCTGCTAGCCGAGGTGACTGCGAAGAAATTCGACACGACCGAGCTCGCGGTCACCGATATCGACGACGACATCGCAAAGGCCTTTGCCGCATTGCCGTTCGACCATCTGATCTTCACCGGCTCGACCCGGGTCGGACGGCTGGTCGCCGAAGCCTGCGGCCGCAATCTGACGCCGGTGACGCTCGAGCTCGGCGGCAAGTCGCCGGTGATCGTCGACGGCTCCGCCGATATCGACGAAGCCGCGCAACGCATCGCCTATGGCAAGCTGCTCAATGCCGGCCAAACCTGCATCGCTCCCGACTACGCGCTGGTGCCGCAGACCGCGGTGCAGCCTTTCGCGATGCGGCTGCAGGGCCACATCCAGCACATGTTGGGCACCGATCCCAGGAACGCCGACTACAGCTCGATCGTCTCGGACCGGCATTACACGCGGCTGGAGGGCCTGGTTGCCGACGCCGCCGCGAAGGGCGCGACCATCATGCAACCGGCGGCGCCGAACGATCCCGAGTGGAAGGCGAGGCGCAAATTCCCGCCCACCGTGATCGTCGACGCCACGCCCGAGATGACCGTGATGCAGGAGGAGATCTTTGGACCGCTGCTGCCGGTCATGGGCACGCGCGACGCGACCGAGGCGATCACCTTCGTCAACAAGCGCGACCGCCCGCTGGCGCTGTACTGGTTCGGCACTGACAATGCCGCCCGCGACGAGGTGCTGGCGCGCACGGTATCAGGCGGCGTCACCGTCAACGACTGCCTGTTCCATTTCGCCCAGGCCTATCAGCCGATGGGCGGCGTCGGTGCGTCCGGCACCGGCGCCTATCACGGCGAATGGGGATTCAAGACGCTGACCAAGCTGAAGCCGGTGTTCTACCGCTCGCGCTTCAACCGGCTCGCCGATCTCTATCCGCCCTATGGCGCGAAGATCGCGCGGCTGGAGAAGCTGATGCGGCTGTTGTCGTAACCATTCACACCGTCATTGCGAGGAGCGAAGCGACGAAGCAATCCATGCTTCCGCTCGCGGAGAGGTGGATTGCTTCGCTACGCTCGCAATGACGGATAACAACAAAGACAGAGGGAACCATACGTGACTGACACATTCGATTTCGTGGTGGTGGGCGCAGGCTCCGGCGGCTGCGCGGTGGCGGGGCGGTTGTCGGAGGATCCGGCGAGCTCGGTGGCGCTGCTCGATGCCGGCGGCAAGAACGACAACTGGGTCGTCACCACGCCCGGCGCCATCATTCTCATGCTGTCCGGCAAGATCAACAACTGGGCATTCGACACGGTGCCGCAGAAGGGCCTGAACGGCCGCATCGGCTATCAGCCGCGCGGCAAGGGCCTCGGTGGCTCAAGCGCCATCAATGCCATGGTCTATATCCGCGGGCATCGCGCCGATTACGATCACTGGGCTTCGCTCGGCAATACGGGCTGGAGCTACGACGACGTCCTGCCCTACTTCAAGCGTTCGGAGCACAACACCGAGCTCGACGGCGAATATCACGGCAAGGGCGGGCCGCTCAACGTCACGGGCCTGCAGTCCGACAATCCGGTCAAGGAGATGTTCCTGCAGGGCGCGCGCGAGGCGCAGTTCCGGATCCGCGACGATTTCAACGGCGCCGAACAGGAAGGCCTCGGCATCTACCAGGTGACCCAGAGGAATGGGGAGCGCTGGAGCGCAGCGCGCGGCTACATCCACCCCCACATGGGCCGCCGGCCCAACCTGCGCATCGAGACCCAGGCGCAGGCGACCCGCATCATCTTCGAGGGCAAGCGTGCCGTCGGCGTCGAATACATGCAAGGCAAGCAGAAGAAGGTGCTGCGCGCGCGGCGCGAGGTCATCCTCTCGGCCGGTGCGTTCCAGTCGCCGCAATTGATGATGCTGTCGGGCGTCGGTGACGCCGCGGCGCTCGGCAAGCACGGCATCGCCAGCGTGCATCATCTGCCGGGTGTCGGGCAGAACCTGCAGGATCACCCCGATTTCGTGTTCGGCTTCGCCTCCGACGCACCTTATTTCTCGGGGCTGTCGTGGGGCGGCATCGGGCGGATCATCAAGGGCATCGGGCAATACCGGCGCGAGCGGCGGGGCCCGATGACCTCGAACGTCGCCGAATGCGGCGGCTTCCTGAAGACGCGACCGGAGCTCGAAATCCCCGACATCCAGCTGCATTTCTGCATGGCCATGGTGGAAGACCACGGCCGCAAGCCGCGCTGGGGCACCGGCTTTTCCTGCCATGTCTGCCTGCTGCGGCCCAAGAGCCGCGGCAGCGTGTGGCTGAACAGCGCCGACCCGCTGGCAGCTCCCGCGATCGATCCGAACTTCTTCGGCGAGGACAGCGACGTCGAGACCATGGTCGCTGGCTTCAAGATGACGAAGCGGCTGCTCGACGCGCCGGCGCTGCGCGCGCTGCAGCAGAAGGACATGTTCACATCAGATGTCCGCACCGATGACGACATCCGCAGCATCCTGCGGGCGCGCTCCGACACGGTCTATCACCCGGTCGGCACCTGCAGGATGGGCACCGACGATCCGCTTGCGGTGGTCGATCCGAAGCTGCGCGTGCACGGGCTCGAAGCCTTGCGCGTGGTCGATGCCTCGATCATGCCGACCTTGATCGGCGGCAACACCAATGCGCCGACCATCATGATCGGCGAAAAGGCCGCCGACATGATCAAGGCGGAGATGCAAACGTCAGCGTGACTCTTTCCGTTCCCTCCCCCCTGGTGGGCGCTTGCGAGGGAGGCGCGCTGCC
Organism: Bradyrhizobium septentrionale; assembly: GCF_011516645.4. NCBI lineage: Bacteria > Pseudomonadati > Pseudomonadota > Alphaproteobacteria > Hyphomicrobiales > Nitrobacteraceae > Bradyrhizobium > Bradyrhizobium septentrionale. Next base: position 1,668,107 of record NZ_CP088285.1, read on the forward strand.
AAAATATCGAAAACAACCCCATGCAAAGTAGCCGGTGGTGGCCGGCGTTCGACCAGGCTACTTGACACGTCGGGCAACTCATGGAGATTCTTCTAATATTCCGAAATCGCGCAGACGCACGCTCACCCCAGGGCGTATGGCATTCGCGTGCTTCTGCAACCGATGTTTCCAAGTCGTCTTTCCAAGTCGTCTTGGCCGATAGCCATATGCGATAGCCCTGCCCACTAGAGGGGAGGGAGCCCGCGAGCTGTGCGTGTGGCTTGATTGCAGTTCGCCGTTATCCGCTGCTGATGATGATTTCTTTACCGACGTCGAATAGATCGGACATCGACAGGTTCCCGGATTGAAGCGGACGATTGAAAGCTACAATTGTCCCTGATGTAAGCCAGTTTCATCAACCGGGGAACCGCGGCAGATTGGGGCACGGATTCCCTTCCATGAACCTGTTCGACGTTGTCGTGATCCTCGGCTTGCTGTTCGCGGTGGTCACCGGCTTCACGACCGGCCTGCTGCGCAGCGCGATCACGATCCTGGCCTATCTCGTCGCCATGCCGCTCGCGGTCGCCGCGATGGCGATGATCGGGCCGCACATCGCGACGCTTCCGTCGTCGCCGTTTCCGCCCAACGGCGTGCTGCTGTTCGGCCTGTTTCTGCTGATCGGCGTCATCCTCGGAAAGATGGCGCGGACGATGCTCGACGACACCATCGGTGCGGAGATCGGGATCGGCGACCAGCTCGGCGGCGCGCTGCTCGGCGCGATCAGGGTCGGCCTCGTCGTGACCACGCTGGTTGTGGTGTTCGATCAGCTGGTGCCGATTGCCAGGCAGCCGCAATTCCTCAACGGATCGCAATTGCGGCCATTGTTCTCCGCGGCCGGACAGGCCGGATTCCGCTCATTTCCGCCCGAAGCCGCCATGGCGATCGAGCGGCTGCGGCGGGAGCAGCGCATCTAGGAGCCCGTCCAGATATGTTTTCGTGACGGGCATTTGTTGTAGAGTAGCAGGCTCAGGCTGCGTTTGCGAGGTTGAACAGCTTGAGGAGGTTATGGACGGTGCAGATCATTGTCCACTCGGCGCGCACTTTCTCGATGCCCCGCAACAGGAACTGGCGGAAGCCTCTTGCCTGTTTGATCTGCCCGAACACCGGCTCCACCACTTGCTTTCGCAATCGGTAGGGTGTTTCGAAGCCGCCATCGTCGATCTTCTTTCGCATGGCCTGTGTCAGCGGGCCGCCGACTTTTCCGTTCGCTACTGTCGGGTGTTTGGCGCGTCCGGGCGCGACATAGCCATCGATGCTGCGTGTGTCGAGCGCTTCGAGATTGGCTTCGCTGCAGTAGCCGGAATCCGCTGAGGCCTGCCGCGGCTTGCGGCCAAGATTGCTCTCGATGGCCTCGATCAGGGGCACCAACTGGCCCTGATCGCTGCCGTGCTGGGTCAGTTCTTGCGCGACAATGATCTGGGCATGTGCATCGACGGCCGCCTGGGCATTATAGGCCTGAACGAAGCCATCCTTCGACTTCATGATGCGGCTTTCCGGATCGGTGAAGTTGCGTTGCGCCTTGGGATTGGGTTCCTCCGATGGCAGCGCCGCCGGTTTGCCCGGCTTCTTGCGGCCTTCGGCCTGGCGCTGCTGTTCCTTTTCGGCCTCGATGCGGCGCTCTTCCTCCGCCGCCAGTTTGGCGTCCGCTTCCAGCGCCGCCATCGCTTGCTGGATCTTCGCCAGCCGTTTCTGCTTGTCGACGGTCCAGTCCGGCAGTTCGTCGCTGTTGCCGAAAGTCTCATCCTCCGAGGCATCCGCCGCCTCGGCGGCCGCCAGCATGCGAGCGACCTCGGCCTTCAATTCCGCCTCGCGCTTCTTCATGCGCTCATAACTCATCGCCTTGTGTTTCGACGCGTTCGCCTTGATCTTCGTACCATCCAGCGCGACATGACCGAGCTTGACCAGCCCGGCCGTCTCGCACAACTTCAGAACCTGCACGAATAGCGCGCCGAGCGCCTTCAAATGTCGCTTGCGAAAGTCGCTGATCGTCCGAAAATCCGGCGCATCCAGCGCCACGATCATCACAAAATCGTTCCGCTCCCGGCAGGCCTTGGCAATCCGACGCGACGAATACAGCCCACTCGCATAGCTATGCAGCAGCAGCGCCACCATCATCCGCGGATCAAACGGCGGCTGCCCAAGCCCGCTCACATAGCTGCCCATGATCTCCCTGAGATCGAGGCTCTCCCGCACCAGATCAACCATAAACCGCGAGACATGGCCTTTCGGCACGAAGTCCTGCACATTCGGCGGCAGAAGCAGCGTCTGATCGATGTTCCAAGGCCGAAAATACTTGCTCATCGCCCAATGTTGAATCAGACCCGACCAGATTTGAACAGCGACTATCCAGACAAGCTCCTAGCCTGCCGCGCTCACCCGCCTGTTCCGATCCGGCATGCACTTATGCATTGCACCTCCCTTACTGGCGCCGCCGGGCTTGGCTAGACTGGCGCCATCAAAACCTTACAAACCGACCCAACATCACAGGGAGTGAAACTCGTGGATCTTGGAATCAAAGGCCGCCGCGCCATCGTCTGCGCATCGAGCAAGGGACTGGGCCGCGCCTGCGCGATCGCGCTCGCCAATGAGGGCGTGCATGTCACGCTGACGGCGCGCGGCGCCGAGGCGCTGAAGCAGACCGCCGACGAGATCCGTAAAGGCCATCCCGCCGTCACCGTCACCGAGATCGTCGGCGACATCACGACCCCGGCAGGACGCGAAGCCGTGCTCAAGGCCTGCCCCGATCCGGATATCCTGATCAACAATGCGGGTGGCCCGCCGCCCGGCGACTTCCGCAACTGGACCCGCGACGACTGGATCAAGGCAATCGACGCCAACATGCTGACGCCGATCGAGCTGATCAAGGCGACCGTCGACGGCATGATGGCTCGCAAGTTCGGTCGCATCGTCAATATCACCTCGGCGGCGGTGAAGGCGCCGATCGAGATTCTCGGCCTCTCCAACGGCGCCCGCGCCGGCCTCACCGGCTTCGTCGCCGGCCTGTCGCGCAAGACCGTGATCAACAACGTCACCATCAACGGCCTGCTGCCGGGCCCGTTCGACACCGACCGTCTGCGCGGCACCGGCAAGGCGGAAGCCGAAAAGCGCGGCCTTTCGATCGAGGCTGTCATGACCGAGCGCGCCAAGCTGAACCCCGCCGGCCGCTTCGGTCATCCCGATGAATTCGGCTACGCCTGCGCCTTCCTGTGTGGCGACAAGGCCGGCTTCATCACCGGGCAGAACATCCTGCTCGATGGCGGCGCCTTCCCCGGTACGCTGTGAGAGCGGTCTGGTACGAGCGGACAGGCGCGGCGCCGACGGTGCTCACCGTCGGCGAGATGCCGACGCCTGATGCGGCCCCCGGCGAGGTCCGGGTTCGTCTCGAGGCTTCAGGCGTCAATCCGGCCGATGTCGGCCGCCGCAGCGGCAACTATCGCGCGATGGAATTTCTACGCGTGATCCCGAACAGCGACGGCGCCGGGATCATCGACCAGGTCGGTGAAGGCGTCACCCGCTTTGCGGTCGGCGACCGGGTCTGGCTGTTCAACGGCCAGCGCAACGGCCGCGCCTTCGGCACCGCAGCCGAGTACATCACGCTTGCCGATTATCTGGTGACGCCGCTGCCGCCGGACGTGTCGTTCGCGGCAGGTGCTACGCTCGGCATTCCCTGCATGACCGCGTGGTGTGCGCTGTTTGCCGACGGTCCGATCGCGGGGCAGACGGTGCTGGTCACCGGCGGCGCCGGCGCGGTCGGCCACTATGCCGTGCAGCTCGCGAAATGGGGCGGTGCGCGCGTCATCGCCACCGTGAGTTCGCAGGCCAAGGACGTGGAAGCCCGGCTTGCCGGTGCCGACACGGTCGTCAACTACCGGACCGAGGACGTCGTCTCGAAGGTGATGGCGTTCACCGAGAACCGCGGCGTCGACCGCGTGATCGACGTCGATTTCGGCGGCAACCTCGCGACCACGCTGAAGATCATGGCGATGAACTCGACGATCGCGGTCTACGCCACCAACGGCAACCGCACGCCGACGCTGCCGGTGCGCGAATTGATGGAGAAATGCGTCACGGTGCGCTCGCTGGTGCTGTTCGCACTGCCGCGGCCACTGCTCGCGGCCGCGCAGGCCGATATCACGAAGTGGCTGGAGTCGGGCACCCGGGTGCACAACATCGCCGGCCAGTTCGCGTTGGCGGAGACCGCCGACGCCCATCTCGCCGTCGAGAAGGGCGACAAGGTCGGCACCGTGATCGTCGACTGCGCGCGGTGATAGGCACGCTCTCTTCCCCCTCTCCCCGTTCTTACGGGGAGAGGGTTGGGGTGAGGGGCTTCCACCGCAAAGACGGTGAAGATGGAGTCTACACAAGCTCCCCCTCACCCGGATCGCATTCCGCTTCGCTGCATGCGATCCGACCTCTCCCCGCAAGCGGGGCGAGGTAAAGTGAGCAACGCGAACGAGAGAAACAAAAAACCGGGACACGCCGCATGCAATGGACGATCGGCAAGGTCAAGATCACAAAAGTCGTCGAGCTCGAGACCGTCGGCAGCACGCGCTTCATCCTGCCGCTGGCCGGCCGGGAGGAGATCCAGAGCCTGCCCTGGCTGATCCCGCATTTCGCCAACGAGGAGGGCCGGCTGAAAATGTCGATCCATTCGCTGCTGGTGGAAACGCCGGAGCACCGAATCATCGTCGATACCGGGCTCGGCAACGACAAGCAGGGCCGCAATGTACCGACCTGGAACAACCGCAGCGATCCGTTCCTGGAGAAGCTGACCGCGGCCGGATTTTCCCCTGACAGCATCGATACCGTGCTGTGCACGCATCTGCACGTCGACCATGTCGGCTGGAACACGAAGCTCGTCGACGGCAAATGGGTGCCGACCTTCGCCAAGGCGCGTTACGTGTTCGGCAAGACCGAATACGACTACTGGCGCGACCATAGCGACGATCCCGCCCACGCCGTCGTGTTCGCGGACTCCGTGAAACCAATCGCGGATGCCGGCAAGGCCGAGCTGGTGCCGAGCGACCACCGGCTGACCGAGGAGATCACGCTGATCCCGACGCCGGGTCACAGCCCCGGCCACATGAGCATCCATATCAAATCCGGCGGCGAGCAAGCGCTGCTGACCGGCGATGCCGCGCATCATCCCTGCCAGATGTATCACCTCGACTGGTCTGCGACCGTGGATTCCGATCCGAAGCAGTCGGCCGCGACGCGGCGCGACTTGTTCTCGCGCTTTGCCGATACGCCGACGCTGGTGATCGGCGGGCATTTCAGTGCCGGCCACATCCAGCGCGACGGCGACGCGTTCCGCTTCATCGCGCTGGGGTGATCGGCCCGAACTGGCCTTGAAATAAGGCTTGGCTGCAATGCACCGCGCTCATGGCGGTTGAATTTCCCGGCGCGCTGTTCCATGAAGCGTGTCGAGGTATACCAGTAACAATCCTCAGGACATCGTAGGGAGTGATCAACATGAAGCTTGTTCGTTATGGCGAAAAGGGTGCGGAAAAGCCCGGTCTGATCGACAAATCCGGCCAGCTGCGCGACCTCTCGGCCCAACTCAAGGACCTCACCGGCGACGCCTACGCGCCGGACTCACTGAAGAAGCTTGCTGGCCTCGATCCCGCCTCCCTGCCCGCCGTCTCTGGCAAGCCGCGCTTCGGTGCCCCGGTCACCGGCATCTCCAAATTCGTCGCGATCGGCCTGAACTATTCCGACCACGCCAAGGAAACCGGCGCGGCGATCCCGACCGAACCGATCATCTTCATGAAGGCGAACACCTCCCTGAGCGGCCCGAACGACGCGGTCGAAAAGCCGCGCGGCTCGACCAAGCTCGACTGGGAAGTCGAGATCGCCGCGATCATCGGCACCCGCGCCAAATATGTCTCGGAAGCCGACGCGCTGAACCACGTCGCCGGCTATTGTGTCTGCAACGACGTCTCCGAGCGCAACTTCCAGACCGAGCGGCTCGGACAGTGGACCAAGGGCAAGTCGCACGACACGTTCGGCCCGGTCGGCCCCTGGCTCGTCACCAAGGACGAGATCAAGGACGTGCAAGACCTGTCGATGTGGCTCGACGTCAACGGCCAGCGCCGCCAGACCGGCTCGACCAAGACCATGATCTTCTCGATGGCGAAGTGCATCGCCTACGTCTCGCAGTTCATGACGCTGCTGCCCGGTGACATCATCACCACCGGCACCCCGCCCGGTGTCGGCCTCGGCATGAAGCCGCCAACCTTCCTCAACGTCGGCGACGTCGTGACGCTCGGCATCGAAGGTCTCGGCGAGCAGCGCCAGGAAATCGTCGCGGCGTAATTTGCGGGATCGTCATCCTGAGGAGCGCGCAACGCGCGCGTCTCCAAGGATGAGCCAAGGACGCCGTCACCCAAGCGCTCGAAGGGTGACGGAAGCGCATCGATCACTCCCCATCCTTCGAGACGCGCGCCCAAGGGCGCGCTCCTCAGGATGACGACTGTGTGTTCGGAAAGAGGTCATCTCCATGAAACTCACCTTCTCTCCCGCCTCCCCGTTCGCCCGCAAGGTGCGCATCGCGGCGATCGAGCTTGGTCTGATCGACAAGATCGAGCTGGTGCCGGCCAGTGTCGCGCCGGGACAGGCCAACGACGAATACTCGAAGATCTCGCCGTTGAAGAAACTGCCGGTGCTGATCCTCGACCATGGCGACGTGATTCTGGATTCCTACGTCATCGTCGAATATCTCAACGAGATCGGCGGCGGCCGGCTGATCCCGGGCTACGGCCCGCGGCGCTGGAAGCTGAAGACCGATCACTCGCTGATCAACGGTATGCTCGATTCCATGCTGCTGTGCCGCTACGAGAAGATGGTGCGGCCGCAGGGCTCGCTGTGGCAAGCCTGGTACGACGATCACTGGAACAGGGCCTGGGCCGGCATGGCGCGGTTCGAGAACCGGCCGGACGTGCTGGACGGTTCGTCGTTCGACATCGCGCAGATCGGCCTCGTTTGCGTGCTCGGCTATGCCGACTTCCGCTTCGCCGATAGCGGCTGGCGCAAGGCCTATCCCAAGCTCGACGCCTTCTACCAGAAAATGCTGGAGCGGCCGTCGGTGAAGATCTCGGCGCCGCCTGCGGCATAGCGGAAGAAGCCGGGGAGAAATGACGATGCGCCATCGCTTCCCCCGCCTCTCACGTCTCGGCGCGAGCCTCGCGCTCGCGTTGACGGCCTCAATCGCCAATCTGAGGGCCGACGATATGACACCTCGACAACAACGCCAGCCTTGCGGATCGCCGGCCGCGCTCGACGACGGTTGGGTGACTGCCTCGCCGGAAAGCGTCGGCATGGATAGTGAGCGACTGTGCGGCATCGCCGCGCGGCTCAGCCTGCGCAGCAGCGAGGTGCATTCCGTTGTCGTGGCACGTCACGGCAGACTGGTATTCGAGCAGTATTTTTCCGGCATCGACCAGCCGTGGGGCCAGCCCGAAGGCCGCACCGAATTCACCGCGACGACCAAGCACGACATGCGCTCGGCGACGAAGAGCGTAACGGCATTGCTGGTCGGCATCGCCATCGACCGCAAACTGATCGCCAGCGCCAATGAGCCCGTGGTGAAATTCTTTCCCGAGCATCATCAGGTGAAATCAGCCGGCTGGGACGCAATCACGCTGCACCATTTGCTGACGATGTCATCGGGCATCAAATGGGACGAGACGCTGCCCTGGACCGATCCCAACAACGACGAACCGCATCTCGCTTTCGATGCCGATCCGATCGGCTACGTGCTGGCCAAGCCGATCGCAGCACCCCCGGACACGCTGTGGACCTACAATGGCGGCGGCACCGATCTGCTCGGCAACATTATCGAGCAAGTCTCCGGCAAATCGCTCGAGGCGTTCGCGCGCGAGGTGCTGTTCGAGCCGCTCGGCATCACCGATTTCGAATGGAAGACCTACAAGAACGGCAAGATCGCTGCTGCGTCCGGCCTCAGGCTGCGGCCGCGCGACGCCGCAAAAATCGGCCAGCTCGTGCTCGATCACGGGCGATGGAAGGAGCAGCAGATCGTCCCGGCCGAGTGGATGGACCAGTCGATCGCACCGCACTTCCAGGCGGTCGGCTATTTCGGCGGCACGCTATTCTATGGCCATCAATGGTGGGTGGGGCGGTCATTTGCGGCGGGGAAAGAGATCAGGTGGGCCGGCGCCTTTGGTTGGGGCGGCCAGCGCATCATCGCCGTGCCCGATCTCGACCTTGTGATGATGACGACGGCAGCCCAGTACGGCCAACCGAAGGAAGGCCTTGCGGCAATGGATATCCTCACCAACATCATCATTCCCGCCGTGCGCGACGCGCACTAGAACTTTTTTACGCGTTTTCTTCACGCGAACCGGACTCCACTTCGCTCGAAAACGCTAACGCCGAAGGAATCACCATGAGCCTGAAATTTGCCGCCGGCGATCTCACCATTCATCGCATCGTCGAGCAGGAAACCACATTCCTGCCCGCGCATGAAATGCTGCCCGGGCTGACGCCGGAAGTCCTCGCGGAGAACCGCGCCTGGATGAAGGAAGCGGGCGCACTCGACGACAGCGACACGCTGATCCTGGCGTTCCAGTCCTACATCGTGAAGACGCCGCACCACACCATCCTGATCGACAGCTGCATCGGCAACGACAAGCCGCGGCCGGCGCGGCCGAAATGGAACATGAAGACCGACGACAGCTATCTGCGCGGCCTCGCGGCGGCGGGCTTTTCGGTCGGTGACATCGACTATGTGATGTGCACGCATCTGCACGTCGATCATGTCGGCTGGAACACGCGGCTGGAGAACGGCCGCTGGGTGCCGACCTTCCCGAACGCGCGTTACGTGTTCGACAAGACGGAGTTCGACTACTGGACCGAGAGCAACGCGAAAGCCGAGGTGCCGCCATTCGTGGACAGCGTGCTGCCGGTGGTCGAGGCCAAGCGGGCCGAGATTGTCGGCAATGATTTTGCGATCGGCGACCACGCGCGCATCCTGCCGACGCCCGGCCACACGCCGGGCCACGTCGCCTTCAGCTTCGGCCGCGGCAAGGACGATGCGGTGTTCGCCGGCGATTTGATGCACTCGCCGATCCAGACGCGCTATCCGGAGCTGTCGGCGAAGTTCGATGTCGACCAGGCGCAGGCGGCGAAGACGCGGCGGAGTTTCCTCGAGCGCTATTGCGACGCCGACACGCTGTGCTGCCCCGCGCATTTCCCCTCGCCCTCGGCCGGCAAGATCAAGCGGAAGGGGAACGGGTTTGTGTGCGAGACGGTGAGGTAGTATCGCCGCTCGCTCGGCTCACCTCGCCCCGCTTGCGGGGAGAGGTCGGATTGCATCGACAGATGCGATCCGGGTGAGGGGGCCCTCCGCAAATTCGGCTCTCAGTGTTCGCGCGGATAAAGCCCCTCACTCCAACCCTCTCCCCGTGAAGAACGGGGAGAGGGAGCCCGGAAAGACCGCTGCCTCAATCAAACAGACTCGGCGTGTGGTTCACGACCGCGCCTTCGATCTGCAGCATCTTCAGCTTGGTCACCACGCCGCCATTGGCCGAGAAGCCGCCCGGCTTGTTGCCTGCCGCCAGCACGCGGTGGCAGGGCACCACGATCGGGCACGGGTTGCGGCCCAATGCCTGGCCGACGTCGCGCGACAGCTCGACGCCGCCGAGCTGCTTGGCGATATCGCCATAGGTCACGGTCTTGCCGGGCGGGATCTTCCGCGCGATGTCGTAGACGCCGCGGTTGAATTCCGGCACGCCGTCGAGATCGAGCACGATGTCGGCGAGGTCGTTCGGCTTGCCGGCGAGCAGCTCGATCATGCCGTCGATCGCGTGCTGCACCTCGGCCGGCGGCGCCGCCTCGGTTACCTCGCCATTGCGCTGAAAAATCCGCTTGCGGGTCTTCTCTTCGGTGCCCATCGGCAGCTGCACGCCGGTAACGCCGTGCTCGCCCCAGACGACGCCGCAGGCGCCGATCATGGTCTCGAAGATTGCAAAATGCTGGCCGGTCATGGCTCGCTCCAGATGCTCCTTGATATGTCCCTTGGGCTCACGCGCGCGAGCCTGCTGCTGACCTGAAATCTAGGCTTGGAGAATGTTGCTATCCACCCGAATTCCGTGGGAACTTGGGCTAAATCAACAACATCTGCCCCGTCCGCGAGCCCCCAAATGCACAGCCTTCCCGTCAACGGTTTCGACATGCCCTATCTCGATGTCGGTGAGGGCACGCCGCTGGTCTGCGTGCACGGCTCGTTGTGCGATTTCCGGATCTGGTCGGCGGTGCTCGGCCCGCTGACGCGGGCGCATCGCGTCATCGCGGTCAGCCTGCGGCATTTCTTCCCGGCGCACTGGGATGGGGTCGGCGACACCTATTCGATCGCCCAGCATGTCGACGACATGATCGCCTTCATCGAAAAATTCGACACCAGGCCCGTCGACCTGATGGGGCATTCCCGCGGCGGCCACATCTGCTTCCGCGTCGCACAGCGGCGGCCGGACCTGCTGCGCAAGCTCGTCCTGGCCGAGCCCGGCGGTGAGCTCGACGGCACGCTCGATCCCGATTTCAAGCCGGGCCCCTCGCCGCTGGCGGCGCGGATCGCGGCCTCAGCCGACGTGATTGCCGGAGGCGACATCGATGGCGGCTTGCAGATATTCATGGACGCGCTCGAAGGCCCCGGCGCCTGGAAGCGGCTTCCGGCAACCTCCAAGCAACTGCTGCGCGACAACGCGACGACGCTGATCGGCCAGACCCGCGACCAGCGCCCACCGTTCTCGAAGGCGGATGCGGAGGCGATCAAGACGCCAACACTGTTCATCGGCGGCGCCAACACCAAGGGCATGCTGCCGAAGGTGCTGCACGCCCTCGCCGCCAATGTGCAGGGCGCACGCACCGAGATGATCCCGGGCACCACGCATCCGATGTTCGAGCAGGCGCCGCAACGATACTGCGAGATCGTACTGGAGTTTCTGGCGACGTAGGCGCGGTGCCTCTCAACCTCGCCCCGCTTGCGGGGAGAGGTCGGATCGTATCGCAAGATGCGATCCGGGTGAGGGGGTACAGGTCCAACTAATTGCGTCACTCGCGGAGAAGGCCCCTCACCCCGACCCTCTCCCCATGAAGAACGGGGAGAGGGAGAAGATCACACCTTCCAAACACCAACCGGCTGGCGCACCGCGACGTTCAGCCGGTTCCAGACGTTGATCGCAGCGATCCCCAGCACCAGGGATGCCAGCTGCTGCTCATTGAAATGCTTCGCCGCCTCGTCCCACACCGCATCCGTCACCGGATCCTCGCGGTCGCTGAGCCGGGTCACCGCTTCCGTCAGCGCCAAAGCGGCGCGCTCGGCGTCGGTGAAATAGGGCGTATCGCGCCAGGCGCCGACCGCGAACAACCGCTCGTCGGTCTCGCCGGCGCGGCGGGCGAGTTTTGGGTGCATATCGACGCAGACACTGCAGCCATTGATCTGGCTGGCGCGCAGATGGACCAGCTCGAGCAGCTTTTCCGGCAAAGCCTGTTTGGTGCTCTCGCTGAGCGCCTGCAGCGCCTTCATGGCATCGGGAACAACCATCACCGGATGGTTCATGCGGGCTTTCATCATGTCACTCTCCTGATTTGCTTTTTGACGTCGCCGCGCCGATCTGCTGTCACATCGGCCCACTTTCGTTCGTCATCGCCATGACGGAGCGGACAAAGGGAATGTGACCGATGGACGAGAAAAAGTTTCTGGCGGAACAGTTCGAGGCCAACCGGCCACGCTTACGGGCCGTGGCCTACCGCATGCTGGGCTCGACCGCCGAGGTCGACGATGCCGTGCAGGAAGCCTGGCTGCGGCTGGGCCGTACCGACACTGCTGCGGTCGACAATCTCGGGGGATGGCTGACCACGGTGGTCGCGCGCATCTGCCTCGACATGCTCCGCTCGCGCAAATCGCGGCGCGAGGAGCCGATCGGCCCGCACGTGCCGGAGCCGGTCACAGAGAATCCGTCCGAGCGCGAGACCGAGATGGCTGATTCCGTCGGCGCGGCGCTGCTCGTGGTGCTGGAAACGCTGGCGCCGGCCGAGCGGCTGGCTTTCGTGCTGCACGACATGTTCGCGGTGCCGTTCCAGGAGATCGCGCCGATCGTCGGCCGCACGCCGGCCGCCGCGCGGCAACTCGCCAGCCGCGCCCGGCGCCGCGTGCAGGGCGCGCAACGGCTCGGGTCACTGCCGGTGATCCGCGGCGCCGCAGCGGTCGCCGAAAGCTTCAAGGGACGCGCACAAGCGGCGCGGCCCGCGCTGGTCGACGGCGGGATCGGCGTTGCCGTCATCTTCGGCGGCGCGCTGCGCGTCGTGCTGCGGGTCACGATTTCAGGTGACAGGATCGCGGCGATCGATGCGACCGCCGATGCCGCCGCGATCGAGACACTTGATGTCGAGGTGCTCGACCGCACCTGACGCGGCTGGAGGCTGAAGGGTCGCGATGCTATCGTTCTCCCGCGCCACCAAGGGAGGACAATCATGAAACGATCCATCAAGTTGCTCGCGTCGGCCGGCGTGTTGTCGCTCGCCCTCGCCTCGTCCCCCGCCTTTGCTGCCGCAGATGAAAAGCTGCGCGCGGCCGCCGAGCAGGCCCAGCCGGCCGTGATCGAGAGCCTGCATGACATGGTTCTGATCGAGTCAGGCTCCAGCGATGTCGAGGGCCTGAAGAAGATGGCCGACTATACCGAAGCGCGGCTGAAGGCGCTCGGCGCCAGGACCGAGCGGCGGAAGACCACGCGCGGCGCCGGCGCCGACATGGTGATCGGCACCTTTGAAGGCAGCGGCAGCAAGAAGCTGATGCTGATCGCGCATATGGACACCGTCTATGAGCACGGCATCCTCGATACCCAGCCCTACAAAGTCGACGGCAACAGGATCTACGGGCCCGGCATTGCCGACGACAAGGGCGGCATCGCCGTCATCCTGCATTCGCTCAAGATCCTGAACGATGCGGGCTGGCGCGACTACGCCAAGCTCACCGTGTCGTTCAATCCGGATGAAGAGGTCGGCTCGATCGGTTCCGGCGAGATCATCGCCGAGCTTGCCGACCAGCACGATGTGGTGCTGTCCTGCGAGCCGACGGTCGCGCCGCCGGTCGCCAGGAACGAGAGCCTGCTGCTCGGCGCCAGCGGCACCGCCACCGGCACAATGGATGTAAAGGGCAAGGCCTCGCATGCCGGCGCCGCGCCGCAGCTCGGCCGCAACGCGCTGATGGAGCTGGCGCATCAATTGCTGCAGACCCAGGACGTCGCGAAATCGATACCCGGCACGCAGCTGAACTGGACCACCGCGAAGGCCGGCACCGTGCGCAACCAGATCCCCGACCACGCCAGCGCAGGCGCCGACATCCGCCTCACCATTCCTGATGGCGTCGAGAAACTGCAGGCCGCGCTCGACGAGAAGGCGAAGAACAAACTGATCGCCGACACCGAAGTGACGGTGAGATCGCCGCAGGCCGTCCGCCGTTCGTGGCCAGCGATCGCGGCCGCGCGCTCGCGAAACAGGGACAGGCGATCTATGCCGAACTCGACCGCAAGCTGGATATCGCCGAGATGACCGGCGGCGCAACCGACGCCGGCTACGCTGCGCGCAGCGGCAAAGCGATCGTCGTCGAAAGCTTCGGCCTCGCCGGCTGGGGCTATCACGCCCGCGACGAATTCATCGACACCAACTCGATCGTGCCGCGGCTCTATCTGATGACGCGGATGCTGATGGATCTCGGCAAGGCGAAGTAGCGGGCGGCGAACAAGTGGACGTTTCTGCTGCCGATCGGCGCACCGGCAGTTCATCGTTCGCGCCTGCGCCCGGGGCCACCCACCCTCCCCCACTGTTCAGACCGGGGAGATGGCGGACGTGTGTTCGGAGACATCGTGGACACTTTCTGGTCCTCGGTCGAGAGTCCGGAGGTCGACCGTGCTGCGACGAACATCGGCCTTGCGGGTCCCGTGCTTCGCAAAATCATCCCGTTCTCAGTCACTTAGAGCCATCACAAACTGGAGCCTTGACCTCTCCTGCCACCAGCAGTAGCTTGATTTCCGAACACGGAATTCCGTATTCCAATTTGGACTGATGGCATGATCCCGTTGGACCCGCTTCCGAACCTGATCGACCAGGTCTACGGCCGGCTGCTTGAGGCGATCATCGACCGCACGCTGCTGCCCGGCCAGCGCATCACCCAAAACGAGCTTGCCGAGAAGCTCGGCGTCTCGCGCCAGCCGATCTCGCACGCGCTGCATCTGTTGCATCGCCAGGGCCTCGTCGCAGAGAGCGGCAAGCGCGGCTTCGAGGTGACGCAGCTCGATCCGCGGCGCATCCGCGAGCTTTACGAGGTCCGGGGCGCCATCGATGCGCTGGCGGCGCGGCTCGCCGCGAGGCGTGTGAAGGAGGATTCCGTTGCACGCACCCAGCTCGAAGCCGCGCTCGAAGCCGGGCGCACGATCGACGACAACGTGCCGCTGGCACGCCTGATCGCGCTTGATGTCGACTTCCACAGCGCGATCTATCGGCTCGCCGGCAATTCCGCGATCGAGGAAATGATCGCGCCGCAATGGCCGCATATGCGCCGCTCGATGGCGACCGTGCTCGCCGAGCTGGATTACCGCGGCAGCGCCTGGACCGAACACGAGACCATCGCCGCGCATGTTTTCTCCGGCCATGCCGCAGCCGCAGAAGCCGCAGCGCTGGCACATGCGCAGACCGCAGGACGCATGACGGAAGAGAAGCTGAGAGCGATCGACGTGGCGGCGTGAGCAGGATCGTCACGCCGCCGCAAGAACGAAGACCAATAATCAAAGGAGGAAAGCACCATGAAACTGACCCAAGAGCAGGTCGAATTTTTCCATCGCGAAGGCTGGCTGTTCCTGCCCGAGCTGTTCAGCCCGGAAGAAGTCGACTTCCTCGCGCGCGAGGCGGTCTCGATCTATGACGCCAACCGCCCCGAAGTCTGGCGCGAGAAGAGCGGCGCGCCGCGCACCGCATTCGCCGCGCATCTCTACAACGAGGCGTTCGGCCTCCTCGGCGCGCATCCGCGCATGATCGACCCGATCGAGCAGCTGTTCGGCGAGAAGGTCTACATGCACCAGTTCAAGATCAACGCGAAGGCGGCCTTCACCGGCGACGTCTGGCAGTGGCACCAGGACTACGGCACCTGGAAGCGCGATGACGGCATGCTGGAGCCGCGCGCGATGAACATCGCGATCTTCCTCGACGAGGTGATGCCGATCAACGGCCCCTTGATGCTGGTGCCGCAGAGCCAGACCGCGGGCGATCTGAAGGCGTCGC
The DNA here is from genome assembly GCF_011516645.4 of Bradyrhizobium septentrionale. NCBI lineage: Bacteria > Pseudomonadati > Pseudomonadota > Alphaproteobacteria > Hyphomicrobiales > Nitrobacteraceae > Bradyrhizobium > Bradyrhizobium septentrionale. Next base: position 1,683,437 of record NZ_CP088285.1, read on the forward strand.
ATGATCTCGAGACCACGTCCTACCCGCTGTGGACGCTGGACGAAGAGACGGTGACCCGCCTCGTGAAGCAGGGCGGCATCGTCGCCCCGACCGGCAAGCCCGGCGGCATGCTGATGTTCCACGGCAATCTGGTGCACGGATCGAGCGGCAACATTACGCCCTATCCGCGCAAGATCGTCTACCTGACGCTGAACGCGGTCTCGAACTATATCCGCACCCCGACGCGGCCGGAGTACATCGCGCACCGCGACTTCACGCCGATCCAGACGGTGGCCGACGACGCGCTGCTGCGGCTCGCCCGTGCACCGCGGCAGGCGGCGGAGTAAACTCGCTCGTGCCCCGGACGCAGCGCAGCGCGAAGCAATGCGCTGCTGAGCCGGGGCCCACACTCTAGTTCAACTTCCTCCATGGGTCCCGGCTCTGCGGAGCAGCACTTCGTGCCGCACCGCGTCCGGGACAGGGCAATGATCCCGGATACCCATCATGAACCTGCATCACCTCCTCAAAACTCGCGCCGCCGCCGGCAAGCCGGTTCGCGTCGCCCTGATCGGCGCCGGAAAATTCGGCTCGATGTTCCTGTCGCAGGTGCCGCACACGCCGGGGCTCGAGGTGCCTGTGATCGTCGACATCGACCGCGAGCGCGCGCGCGAGGCGTGCCGCACGGTCGGCTGGGACGACGCGCGGATCGGCGCAACCACCTTCACCGACGACGGCGCGCGCGCCATCGCCGGCGGCGCATTCGATGTCGTGGTGGAAGCGACCGGAAATCCCGCCGTCGGCATCCGCCATGCCCGCGCGGCGATCGCCGCCGGCAAGCATGTCGTGATGGTCAATGTCGAGGCCGACGTGCTGGCCGGGCCGCTGCTTGCCGAAGAGGCGCGCAAGGCCGGCGTGGTCTACTCACTTGCCTATGGCGACCAGCCGGCGCTGACGGCGGAGATGGTCGACTGGGCCCGCGCGACCGGCTTTCACGTCGTCGCCGCCGGCAAGGGCACCAAATACCTGCCGGCCTATCACGATGTGACGCCGGAAGGCGTGTGGCAGCATTACGGGCTCACCGCCGGCGAAGCGCAATCCGCCGGCATGAACCCGCAGATGTTCAATTCCTTCCTCGACGGCACCAAATCCGCGATTGAGATGGCGGCGATCGCCAACGCCTGCACGCTCGACGTTCCCTCGGAGGGATTGCTGTTTCCGCCCTGCGGCGTCGATGACCTGCCGCATGTGATGCGACCGCGCGACAAGGGCGGCGTGCTGGAGAAATCCGGCATTGTCGAGGTGGTGTCGTCGCTGGAGCGCGACGGCCGCCCGGTATTCCGCGATCTGCGCTGGGGCGTCTATGTGGTGCTGGAGGCGCCGAACGATTATGCCGCGGACTGCTTCAGGCAGTATGGCCTCAAGACCGATTCGTCCGGCCGCTATGCCGCGATGTACAAGCCGTATCATCTGATCGGGCTCGAGCTGAATATTTCCGTGCTGTCGGCGGCGCTGCGCAACGAGCCGACCGGACAGCCGCGCGGCTTCCGCGGCGACGTCGCAGCGGTGGCCAAACGCAACCTGCGCGCCGGCGAGATGCTCGACGGCGAAGGCGGCTACACGGTGTGGGGCAAATTGATGCCCGCCGCCGCCAGCCTCGCCGCCGGCGCACTGCCGATCGGGCTCGCGCACCGCGTCAAGCTGAAGAATGACGTCGCCCACGGCGCCGTGGTGCGCTGGAGCGATGTCGAGGTCGACGAGGCCAACGACACGATCAAGACGCGCAAGGCGATGGAGAAGGCGTTCTCGCGCTGACGCCTCCCGTCCACTCAGCTCATAGCGAGGCTGCTCTTCACCTCTCCCCGCGCTTTGCGGGGAGAGGTCGGATCGCATCGCAAGATGCGATCCGGGTGAGGGGCAAGGCACACTGCTCAACGAGCCGCGAAGTGCTCACCGGATGGAGCCCTCACCCCGCCCTCTCCCCGCAAGAGCGGGGCGAGGGAGACGAGAGAGTGCGGGCTGAGCTCACGGCAGCAGCCGGCTCGCCTTCGCCAGCTTGAACCATTTGCGGAACATCGCTTCCGTATCCATCATCTCGGTGAAGCCGGCCTGGTTGATCTTCACCGTCGAGACGATCGAGGGCGGGCCGGACTCGGTCTGCCCGTAGCGCATGCTGTAATCGGCATATTGGAACGACAGGCCGACGAACTCTTCGAGGCCAGGTGCGATCAGATCGTGCTTCTTGCGCAGCGCGTCCCACACTGCGATCCATTTTGGAGAATCCTGCGCCAACGACAACGGCACGGGCCGGCCCGGCGCCATCTCGAGCGCATCTGATACCGCCGGCCAGATATTCTCCCAGGTGAAGACGTCGCCATTGGTGACGTTGAAGGCCTCGTTGCGCGCAGCCTCCGCATCGCCCGACCAGGCGATCGCGCGCGCCAAGAGATCGACATCGACCGCCTGCGCGACGCGCGGCGCGCCGCCGGGATAATCCAGCGGCCTGCCCTGCTCGCGCAGCACCGCGGCATAGACGCCGAGCGGCGGGATCAGGTCCATCGCGCCGCCCATGGCTTCGCCGATGATCAAGACCGGGCGCAGGATGCTCCAGTGCCAGTCCTTGCCCCGCTGCAGCTCGCGCAAGAAATTCTCCTGCGCCCAATAGAAGTTCGGCTGCTCGTACATTTCCGAACGGCCCTCGCGCGCCGGCACCGTGAGCGGCCGGACATGCACGCCATAGGCCTTGGTGCCCTGCAGCAGCGCGACATGCTTGAGATCGGGCGCGACGGGCTCGAGCACGCCCATCAGATTGCGCAGCATCCGGTCGTTGGTCGCGATCTGCTCCGGATCGCGCCAGCCATCGACCAGGCTCGGGGCTTCATAAAGTGCGGCATAGATCAGGTGGGTCGCGCCGCCGAGCTCGGCCGCGGCGCGGCGGCAATCCTCCGCACTGGCGAGATTGATCGGCACGTGCCGCGCGCCGTGGAGATCGCGCGGCTTGCGGCGCGACAGCGCAATGCGCTCGCAATCTCCGGATGCGCCGAAGTGTCGCAAGGCGGCGCTGCCGACGAGGCCGGTCGCGCCGGCGACCACGACTTTCTTGGCGGCCATGTCTTCGAACTCCCATCAATCCACCTGTCCTGCGTAGCAGATCGCAGCAAAGGCGGCAGCGTCCGTCGCGGCGCCTGCCGGACGAAATCCGTCTGCGCCCGATTTCCTTCGCACCTGCGATGAAGGCAGGCGCTTGATTTCCTCCGGCAAACGATCATCCTGACCGGTGGAACCAGAGACTCGGATTTCCACGGACAAGAGCCCGTCGAGGGCCGCCGGACACACTCACCACAGCAACGTCGATCGATCGGCGAAGAAAAGACGACACCAAGATCGTTCCCTTGTCGAGCTATCGGCAAACAGGAGGGAATTGCATGAAGCGTCGTGAATTCTTGAAAGCAGGCGGCGTCGGCCTGGCTGCGACGGCGGTCGCGGCACCGGCGGTCGCACAATCGATGCCCGAAGTCAGATGGCGGCTCGCGGCAAGCTGGCCGAAAGCGCTCGATACGCTCTATGGCGGTTGTGAATTCTTCTGCAAGCGCGTCGCCGAGATCACCGACAATCGGTTCCAGATCCAGCCCTTCGCCTCCGGCGAGATCGTCCCGGGCCTGCAGGTGCTCGACGCCGTCTCCAACGGCACGGTCGAGATGGGCAACACTGCCCTGTATTACTACTGGGGCAAGAATCCCGCCTTCACCTTCGGCACCTCGCTGCCGTTCGGCCTCAACACCCGCCAGCATATTTCCTGGCTGCAGTGGGGCGGCGGCACCGATCTGCTCAACGACCTGCTCAAGGAATACAATTGCCTCGGCATTCCGACCGGTTCGACCGGCGCCCAGATGGGCGGCTGGTTCAGGAAGGAGATCAAGTCGTTGGCGGATTTCCAGGGGCTGAAATTCCGGGTCGGCGGCTTCGCCGGCACCATCATCGCCAAGGTCGGCGGCGTGCCGCAGCAGATCGCCGGCGGTGACATCTATCCGGCGCTGGAAAAAGGCACCATCGACGCCGCCGAATGGGTCGGGCCGTATGACGACGAA